>NZ_JBQCGW010000035.1:0-19857 GCF_051955275.1 Pseudobacter sp.
GTTGCATGTTCGATCCCATCAGGGCACGGTTGGCATCATCATGCTCGAGGAACGGGATCAGTGAAGCGGAGAGACCCACAATCTGGTTGGGGGCTACGTCCATGTACTCCACTTCCTGCCTGTCGAGGATCGGGAAGTCACCGGTCTGACGGGAAGCTACCTTGTCTTCAGCAAAGATGCCTTTCTCATCCAGTGGCGCTGAGGCCTGGGCGATCTTGGCGATATCCTCTTCTTCAGCAGAAAGGAAGGTCAGTTTTTTCAGGTCTACTTTGCCATTGTCCACTTTGTGGTATGGTGTTTCGATGAAGCCCATCTCATTGATCTTTGCGTGTACGCAAAGGGTGGAGATCAGACCGATGTTCGGTCCTTCCGGAGTTTCGATGGTACAGAGACGGCCGTAGTGGCTGTAGTGTACGTCACGAACCTCAAAGCCGGCGCGCTCGCGGCTCAGACCACCTGGTCCGAGTGCGGAGATACGACGTTTGTGAGTGATCTCGGAAAGCGGGTTGGTCTGATCCAGGAACTGGGAGAGCTGTGATGTTCCGAAGAAGGAGTTGATCACGGAGCTCAGGGTCCTTGCATTGATCAGGTCAACCGGTGTGAACACCTCATTGTCACGCACGTTCATACGTTCGCGGATGGTACGGGCCATACGGGCCAGACCAACCCCGAACTGAGCGTAGAGTTGCTCCCCTACAGTACGCACACGACGGTTGGAGAGGTGATCGATATCATCAATTTCCGCTTTGGCGTTGGTTAAACGAACCAGGTATTTGATGATCTCGATGATATCTTCCTTGGTCAGCGTCTTCTGGTCGAGCGGCTGTGTCAGGTTCAACTTACGGTTGATCTTGTAACGGCCTACTTCACCCAGGTCATAACGCTTATCGGAGAAGAAGAGTTTGTCGATGATACCACGGGCGGTTTCGTCGTCCGGTGCATCAGCGCCGCGCAGCTGGCGGTAGATATGTTGAACGGCTTCCAGCTCGGAGTTGGAAGTGTCTTTGTTCAGGGTATTGTAGATGATCGCGTAATCACCGCCTACATCCTCTTTCTGGATGAATACGGATTTCACGTCCATATCGGCAATGTTTTCAATGGCCTCGTCGTCCAGAACGGTATCACGCTCGAGAACCACTTCATTACGCTCGATGGACACAACCTCACCGGTATCCTCATCCACGAAATCCTCCACCCATGTTCTGAGTACGCGGGCAGCCAGGCGCCTTCCTACGTATTTGCCCAGAGACTTTCTGTCGCCCTTCACCTCATCAGCCATGCCGAAGAGCTCCAGGATGTCCTTATCGGTTTCATAACCGATGGAACGCAACAGGGTGGTTACAGGGAATTTCTTTTTACGGTCGATGTACGCATACATCACGTTGTTGATGTCCGTGGCGAACTCCATCCATGCTCCCTTGAAGGGGATCACGCGGGCAGAGTAGATCTTGGTGCCGTTGGGGTGGATGGATTGCCCGAAGAATACACCAGGTGAACGGTGAAGCTGGGAAACCACCACACGCTCAGCTCCGTTGATCACGAAGGTACCGCGGGGCGTCATGTAAGGGATGTTGCCAAGGAATACGTCTTGCACGATGGTCTGGAAGTCCACGTGCTCTTCATCATTACAGCTCAAACGCAGCTTCGCCTTGAGGGGAACGGCGTAGGTCAATCCACGCTCCATACACTCTTCGATGGTGTAACGGGGCGGATCAATGAAATAATCCAGGAACTCCAGCACGAAGATGTTACGGGTGTCAGTGATAGGAAAGTTTTCCTTGAACACCTTGAACAGACCTTCAATGTTACGCTTGTCCGGAGTGGTCTCTAACTGGAAAAATTCTTTGAAAGATTGAATCTGTACTTCGAGTAGGTCAGGAGCTTCAGCTAAGTTTTTGATCTTACCGAAGTTGATCCTGCTTTGCAATTTTGTTGAAGACATATTGATTAAAACCGGTTTTTAGTTGTTCGAACGTCAAAAATCGTCTATAGACAAAAAAAATACAGGAGAACTTACAGGTTCTCAGTGCACTGAAAATGAGGCAGTTATGCAATTATGGCCATGTAATTCAACGTACCTCTACTAATTAGTTTATGAAAATGGACGGCAAAGGTAAGCAAAATGCGTTCAAATAACAAGAAAATTGTTTTACCAAAAATCAGACCGAATTTAAGGGAAAATGTGGATAATTTCTGTCTGAAATGCCGCCTTTAATAACACGTGTCAACTGCCGGATGTTCACTTCTGTAAAAACAATGCCGGAACTCTCGCTCCGGCACCATGTAAACATATAGAATTTCTTTTATTTCACCAGCTTCTTCGCAGGCTTCGGTCCCATCACAAATCCCAGCGTGCCCCCTTGCAGGATCTCCTCATGCTTCAGGAACAGCCTGTTCAGCGGCTTGCCGTTCAAAGTCAGCTGCTGCACATATACATTCTTATCACTGTTGTTCTTCACCTCTATCGTAAAGGTATTGCCATTCTCCAGCCTGATGACCGCCCCATCCACAGATGGACTACCAATGGCATATTCATCAGAACCCGGCGCCACCGGATAGAAGCCCAGGGCCGTGAATATATACCAGGCGCTCATCTGGCCGCAATCGTCATTCCCGCCCAGCCCGTCTGGCGTAGGTCTGAACTGCTTCTTCAGGATCATGCGCACACGCTCCTGCGTCTTCCAGGGTTGGTCAGTCCAGTTGTAGAGATAAGGCACATGGTGGCTGGGCTCATTCCCATGCACGTAATTGCCGATGATGCCATCCCGGGTGATGTCCTCGGTTTCGGCAAAGTATTTATCAGGCAGGTGCATGGTGAACAGCGAATCCAGGTGTGCCGTGAAGGCCTTCTTTCCATGCATTGCATTGATCAGCTCAGCTGGCTCATGCGGAACATACAAACTGTAATTCCAGGCATTGCCTTCAATGAAACCCTGATTATGGGTGCTGAGCACGTCAAACTCCTTGCGGAAGCTGCCATCGCTCATCCTGGGACGCATGTACCCGATGCTGGCATCGTACACATTCTTCCAGTTGCCGGAACGATGGATGAACTCCTCATAAAGATCCTGACGGCCGAGCTTCTTCGCCATCCGGGCAATGGCCCAGTCGTCATACGCATACTCCAGGGTCTTGGAAACAGAAGAGCCGCTCTTGTCTTCAGGCACATAACCCAGTTTCATATAATGCTCCAGCCCTTCAAACCAGCCATTGCGGGCAGTGGTTACGCAGGCGTCCAGCGCCTTGTTGGCATCAAAACCGGCATTGCCCTTGATCACGGCATCGGCAATCACGCTCACACTATGGTACCCGATCATGCACCAGTTCTCATTGGCATAGTGGCTCCATACCGGCAGCATCTTGTGAACGCTCTGGTTGTAATGGGCCAGCATGCTCTGCACCATATCCGAATTGCGCTTCGGCTGCAACACGTTGAAGAGCGGGTGAAGGGCGCGGTAGGTATCCCAGAGACTGAAAATTGTGTAGTTGTTGAAGCCTTCGGCGCGGTGAATGTTCTGGTCAAGACCGCGGTACCGGCCATCCACATCCGTGTAAGTGATGGGGCTGAGGAAGGCATGGTACATGGAAGTGTAGAAATTCTCTTTTTCGTCGCGGCTGCCAGACTGGATCGTAGCCCTGCTGAGCTCCTGGTTCCAGAGTTGCTGCGCCTTGCCTTTTATTTCGTCAAAATCCCAGCCCGGTGCTTCCGTGCGCAGGTTGAGCAGTGCTCCTTCCGTGCTCACGGATGAAAGGGCGAACTTGAGCCTGATCTTCTCCCCTTCCTCTGTTTTGAAATCGAAGAAAGCGCGGATCTGTTTGCCGGCAAACTCAGGGAAATTCCTCGTCTGATCGAACTTGCCCCAGAAGCCGCGGTATACCTGGTTCTTATCGAACTTCTTATTGCCGTACTGGTAGAAGGGTTTGCTGAATGCCATGGCAAAATACACGGTGCGTGTCCTGCCCCATCCGTTGGTCTGGCGATAACCGGTCACCAGGGTATCGTTCTCGATGCGGACGAAGGTCCAGGTGTTCTTATCCTCATAATTGTAAATGCCATACATCAGGTCCAGCACAATATGGCTCTGGTCAGACTTCGGGAAAGTATACTGATGGAATCCTACCCTGTTGGTTGCCGTTAGTTCGGCCGTGATATTATAATCATCCAGTTTCACTTTGTAGTAACCGGCGGCTGCCGTTTCACTGGCATGGGAGAAAGCAGAGCGGAAACCGCTGCGCGGTTGATGGGCCTGACCGGGATTGAGTTTCAGCTCGCCCACAGTAGGCATCACCAGGAAATCGCCCAGGTCAGAGTGACCGGTACCGCTGAAATGCGTGTGGCTGAAACCCACGATGGTCTTATCATCATACTGGTAACCTGCACAGTATTTGTATACGTCTTTGTTATACTTGCCGTTCATTTCATAAGGCAGGGTATCGGTATCCGGACTCAGTTGCACCATCCCGAAGGGCACGGTGGCGCCGGGATAGGTATGTCCCATGCGCTGGGTGCCGATGATGGGTTTTACATATTGGGAAAGGTTTTCAGGGTTGGACTGCGCAGCAGCCCGCAGTCCCGGAATGATCAGTAACAGAGCAGGCAATACTTTTTTCATACGTACGATTTGCTATTTGGAATAAGAATAAGGGAAATCGTTCTTGTTTGTACCACGCTGTTTGTTGGGAACCGGGCTCATGTTGAAATCCAGTACACCTCCTTTCATGAGTTCAAAATGATCCACATAGTTCTTCGTGTGCAGCTTACCGTTAAAAGTCAGCTGTTGCACATATTTGTTGGCAGCGCTGTTATTGGGTGCGTTCAATTGCAGGGTTTTGCCGTTCTCCAGGGTAATGGTCATTTTTTTGAAGAGCGGGGTACCGAGCACATACTCGGTGGTACCCGGACAAACAGGATAGAAGCCCATAGCGGAGAAGATATACCAGGCAGAGGTCTGGCCATTGTCCTCATCACCACAGTATCCATCCGGTGTTGGTTTATAGAGCTGTGCCATTACATTGCGCACATGCTGCTGTGTTTTCCAGGGCTGGCCTGCGTAGTTGTAGAGATAGATCATATGCTGGATGGGCTGGTTGCCATGTGCATATTGTCCCATGTTCATGATCTGCATTTCGCGGATCTCGTGGATCACGGAGCCGTAGTAACTTTCGTCGAATACAGGAGGTAAGTTGAATACGGAGTCCAGCATCTTCACAAACATCTCATCGCCCCCCATCAGTTTCTTCAGGCCGTTCACATCATGAAATACGCTCCAGGAGTAGTGCCAGCTATTGCCTTCCGTGAAAGCATCCCCCCATTTGAAAGGGTTGAATGGTTTCTGGAAGCTGCCGTCCTTATTCTTACCGCGCATCAGTTTTGTTTCCGTATCAAAGAGATTGCGGTAGTTTTGGGAACGTTTTGCATATAGATCGATCTCTGCCTGCGGCCGTTTCAGCATTTTGGCCAACTGGTAGATGGTAAAATCATCGTAAGCATATTCCAGGGTGCGGGCCGCATTCTCATTGATCTTTACATCGTAGGGAACATATCCCAGTTCATTATAATACTTCACACCTGCCCTGCCAACTGCAGTGAGTGGCCCTTCGTTATTGGCGCCATGCAACAATGCTTCATAGAGAGTTTCAATATCATAACCTCGGAGGCCTTTGATATAGGCATCGGCCACAACGGAGGCGGAGTTGTTGCCCACCATTACGTTGCGGAGCCCGGGGCTGCTCCATTCAGGCAGCCAGCCGCCTTCTTTATAATCGTTCACCAGTCCCTGCTGCATTTCCTTGTTGATCTCAGGATAGAGCAGGTTGAGTAAAGGATAGAGGGCACGGAAGGTGTCCCAGAAACCGGTGCCGGCAAACATATAGCCTGGCAGGACTTCTCCGTTATATGGACTGTAATGCACCATTTTGTTGGAAGCATCGAATTCATAATGCTTTTGGGGGAATTGTACGGCGCGGTAGAGACAGGAATAAAAAGTGCGTGTCTGCTCTTCGCTTCCACCTTCCACTTTGATACGGCCCAGCACTTTGTTCCAGGCCTGTTTTCCTTTTTGTGCAGTAGCGTCAAAGGAGGTGTTACCGATCTCACGTTGCAGGTTCAGCTCGGCCTGTTCCAGGCTGATGAAGCTGCTGGCCACGCGGAGGTTCACCTTTTCTCCTCTTTTGGTTTTGAAACCGATCACGGCGCCGGCATGTGCGTTGGTCACTTCCAGTGAATCTTTCACCAGGTTGGTGCCATTGGTGGTGAAGGCTGTAGTGAAAGGTTTATCGAGATAAATGACGAAGTAGTTCTTGAAATTGGCAGGTACGCCGCCGCTATTGCGGGTAGTATACCCAACGATCTTCTTTTCCGCGGGGATGATGCGTACAGAAGAGCCTTTATCAAAAGCATCCACCACAATGAAGGAGCTGTCGTTTTCCGGGAAGGTGAAACGGAACTGTGCTGCGCGTTCTGTGGGTGTGAGCTCAGCGGTTACGTCGGCATCGGCCAGGTAAACGGAGTAATAATAAGGTTTGGCGATCTCTGTTTTATGGGAGAACCAGCTTGCTCGGTTATCCTGGTTGAATTTAAGAGAGCCGGTGACAGGCATGATGGCAAACTGGCCGTAATCGTTCATCCAGGGGGAGGGCTGGTGGGTTTGTTTGAAACCACGGATCTTGTCGGAGGCATAGGTATATGCCCATCCATCTCCCATTCTGCCGGTCTGCGGCATCCAGGCGTTCATACCCCAGGGGAGTACAATGCTCGGGTAGGTATTTCCGTTAGAGAGGCTGGGTTTTGAATCGGTGCCCATCAACGGGTTTACCCATTCTACCGGATTGGAATTGGCGGAGGCCGGAGACTGGGCCTGGGTTGCAGCTGTGACAAGCAGAGAGGCTAACAGAGCGATTTTTTTCATTATCGGACGTTTAACGCACGGATGATTTATGATTACGAAAAGCCGGATCGGTTCTGTTTCACACCCTGGTCCGGCATACTTCAAAAAACAAGACGGTATTGAAAGTATAATTAAAGTAGAAAGGAGCTGCGCTTCGTCACGGAACTACAATAATACTATTATTTCAGCGCATGCCGTAAGTTCTGCGCATTAGAATATTGAGCTCAGTTGGCCGGGTATTTACAGGCACTGTTCAATGCTCGCCTCTCCTTTCTTCGGACATGAATGCTAAATCGTTTTAGCAACACGTTCCAATATTACGGAGGAATTTGGTGATGGCAAAAAGAAAAGCGCTGGTTGCAGCGGAATGAGATGGCTGTTGAAACAGCGGGGAGCAGTCGCTCGCGTTTCCGCGAGTGACAAATATTTGTACGCCTCTGGCGAACGCCGTGCCGCCGGAGGCAACGGAATAGACGTCACCCGCGGGGACGCGAGCGACCGGGCACACCATAATTAATGAGCTCATTACAATTTCGCTGTGGATTCCCGCGCAATGAAGATGGCTTCCAGCCGCAGTTGTTCATTGGTTGCAGTACCACGGTTCTTGCCCAGCTGGTCCATCAGCAGGTGCACAGCCTTTCTTCCCATTTCTTCAACGGGTTGTTGTACTACTGAAATATCGGGGATATAGAGCCGGAAGATATCGTGGTCATCGAAGCAGACCACGGCCAGTTCTTCGGGGATCCGCACTCTTTGTTCGCGGAGGCATTCAAGGCCCAGGATGCCGAGGTAGTTGGTGGCGAAGAAAACGGCATCGGGCTTATTGGTTTTGATGAAGCGGGCGATGAGTTTTTTCTTGTCTTCCCGGGAGGCATTTGTTTCGATGGAGAGCACCATCTTTTTCGGCTTTGTTTTTCCGGTGACTTTACTGATGGCATCGGAGTAGGCGTTCTCGCGTTCGCGCATCTGGTTGAGGGCAAGGTCAACGGTGATGAAACCGATCCTTTCATAACCCTGGCGGTGCAGGTGCTCCATGGCAGTGGTTACGCCTCCATAATTATTGACGAGCACATGGGGCACATCCGTACCGGGAAAGAAACGGTCCATCAGCACTACAGGCTTGTTCTGTGTCTGCAGTCTTTTGATATCGGTCTCCATTCCTGAAGTGGGTGTAATGAGAAAGCCATCCACCTGGCGTTGGGCCAGCATGCGGAGGAGGGCCTGTCCTTTTTTATCATCGTTTTCGGTGGAGCAGTATACTACGCGGTATCCGAATTTTTCGGCTTCGTCTTCGATGGTTTTGGCCAGGAGGGAGAAGAAGTTATTGGAGATATCTTCCACCAGGAGGCCGAGTATCTTGGTCTGGCCGGTTCGGAGGCTTACTGCCACCTGGTTGGGCTGATAGCCGAGCCGGTTGGCGGTGGCGAGCACTTTCTTTTTGAGGGCCTCGCTGATACGCATCTCACTGGCTTTACCATTGAGGATGAAGCTGACGGTGGAGGTTGACACCCCCGTCATTTCGGCGATATCCTTGAGCGAGACTTTTTTCATAATTGTTGTAGGGGGCCAATATACAATAAACCGTGCTGAAATCGGTCACCGGGTGAGTTGACATTTCAAAAAATCGTGGGCGGGTGACAGGGGCTGGCGGGGATATGCATAAAAAAGCCCCGGGGATACCGGGGCCTAAAGTAATATGCTATGCAAAGATTACTTGATTTCAGCGTCAGCGCCAGCTTCTTTCAGCTTAGCGAGCAGCGCCTCAGCGTCAGCTTTGCTGATACCTTCTTTAACGGGCTTAGGTGCGCCGTCAACGAGGTCTTTTGCTTCTTTCAGACCGAGACCAGTCAGATCTTTAACGATCTTAACTACGTTCAGTTTGTTAGCGCCACCGTTTTTCAGGATAACGTCGAAAGCAGTTTTTTCTTCAGCAGCAGGTGCAGCAGCAGCAGCTGGACCAGCAACTACAGCAGCAGCTGCAGGCTCGATGCCGTACTCATCTTTCAGGATCTTTGCGAGTTCGTTTACTTCTTTAACAGTCAGGCTAACCAACTGCTCAGCGAATGCTTTTAAATCTGCCATAATAGTCAAATTTTTCCCGCCTTCATTGCCTTGCTCCGGCGGGGATGATTAAAAAAATTTGTAGAATATAACTCCAGGCTAGAGTTAATGAGTTGAAATAACGCTTAATGATTACTGAGCTCTGTCTTCCAGTGCTTTCACCAGGCTGGCGAGTTTGTTGCCAGCGTTCAGGCCGCTGATAACATTCTTGGCAGGAGACTGGAGGAGACCGATGATTTCGCCGATGAGCTCGTTCCTGCTCTTCAGGGCAGTCAGTGTCTTCAGCTGATCGTCTCCGGTGAATACATCACCATCGATGAAGGCAGCCTTCAGAACGGGCTTGTTGAAATCTTTAGGTCCTTTGGAACGGAAGTCAGAGATGATCAGGGCTGGTTCCTTTGCGTTCTCGGAGAACATGATGGCGGTAACACCGTTGAGGGAGTCAAACACACCGGAGAAACGGGTAGAATCCAGGCTTTCGAGGGCTTTGCGGATCAGGGTGTTCTTCGCAACTTTCATTTCAACATTCTTGTCGAAGCAAATGCGGCGGAGTTTACCAACCTGCTCTACAGAAAGGCTCTCTGTATTGGTGATATAGAAATTGTTATACTGGGAGAATTTTCCCTTCAGTACTTCAATCACTTCATTTTTTTCTTGCTTGTTCATAACGCAAATTTTTTATTGATTTCGCAGACAGGAGAACTGCCTATGCGTTATCCATTTTAGTTGATCAATGATTTTGTGTCTACAGCAATGCCGGGGCTCATAGAGCTGGCCATGAAAACGCTCTTCAGGTAAGTACCTTTAGCGGAAGAGGGTTTTGCCTTCAGAAGCGCGTTGATCAGTTCAGTACCGTTCTCAGCGATCTTTTCGGGAGTGAAGCTCACGCGGCCGATAGAAGCGTGGATGATACCAGCCTTGTCTACCTTGAACGCGATCTTACCGCCTTTTACTTCGTTTACGGCTGCAGCCACATCATTGGTAACAGTGCCTGTTTTAGGGTTGGGCATCAGGTTACGGGGACCGAGGATCTTACCCAGTTTACCGATCTTGGGCATTACGGCAGGAGTTGCAACGATCACATCGATATCAACCCATCCGCCTTCGATCTTGGTAACAAATTCGTCGAGACCTACATAATCAGCGCCTGCTGCTTTTGCATCAGCTTCTTTGTCAGGAGTGCAAAGAACCAGTACACGCTTTGTTTTACCGGTACCGTGGGGCAGGGTTACTGTTCCGCGTATAGCCTGGTCTGCTTTCTTGGGGTCAACGCCCAGACGAACGTGCAGGTCAACAGAAGCGTCGAACTTGGTGGTGTTAACTTCTTTCACCAGTGCAGAAGCTTCCTTCAGAGAGTAAATTTTATTTTTATCGAGCTTGGTGTCAGCTACTTTTCTTTTTTTAGCGATTGCCATTGTAATTCGGTTTTAATACCCCCGCTATCAGCAGGGATGTGAACTATTTAGTTTTCCCAGGGGGCATTACCATCAACAGTAAGTCCCATGCTGCGGGCTGTACCGGCCACCATCTTCATGGCGCTTTCCAGGGTGAAGCAATTCAGGTCAGGCATCTTGTCTTTTGCAATTGCCTCTACCTGGCTCCAGTTCACTTTACCAACCTTATTACGGTTAGGCTCTTTAGAACCACTCTGCAGTTTAGCTGCTTCCAGCAACTGTACGGCTGCGGGCGGAGTTTTGATAACGAACTCGAAAGATTTGTCGGAATAAACAGTGATGAGAACGGGGAGAACTTTTCCCATTTTTTCCTGTGTGCGAGCATTGAACTGCTTGCAGAATTCCATGATATTGATACCCTTGGAACCTAATGCAGGACCTACAGGAGGGGCAGGATTGGCCTGGCCACCTTTTACCTGCAGCTTTACGAAGCCGGTAATTTCTTTTGCCATTACTTGATGATTTATTGGTTCAAACGTCCGTCAATTGAACGGACTCCCAAATTCCTCTCATTACCCGGACTGTGGTCTGAAGTGGTTCCTTTCAGCCTGAAAGCCGGATCAACCGGGCATTCTGGCCTTGAGCACCTGCCTCTCCGCTGGTGAACGGGATTTGTAAAGAACTTCAATTGGGGACGCAAAGGTAGGGATAAAACCTGGTCGGGGGAAATTTTTCCGGAAAAAAATTGAAGCGCCCGGATGGCTGCAAATTTAAGCCGGATCAGGGAATTCCGGCAATAAAACAACGTTGAAACTGCCTGTCCGGAGTAACAGTTCCTCCCCCTTTTTGAAGTACCGGACGGCAGTAAGATTGCATGGTGAAACAAACAAGTTGACAGTAACGATGCACATACCGGTGATGCTCAGCGGTAAAAAACAGGGGGCGCTTTATCACAACACTGACAAAGTTTCAACGAGTTTTTTATTATATGAATATTTCTGCGTAGCTTTTGCATTAGAATAGTAATGATCAATTGTATCTTTACCATCAACTATAAAAACACATCACACTATGGCCAAAGCAAAGAACAAGTCAGCAAAAAAAGCTGCTCCTAAAAAAGCAGCAAAAAAGGCTGCTCCAAAGAAGGCAGCAAAGAAAGCCGCTCCTAAGAAAGCAGCAAAAAAAGCAGCTCCTAAAAAAGCAGCTAAGAAAGCCGCTAAAAAAGCAGCAAAAAAAGCAGCTCCAAAGAAAGCAGCTAAAAAAGCAGCACCCAAGAAAGCCGCTAAGAAGGCCGCTCCTAAAAAAGCAGCTAAGAAAGCAGCGCCTGCAAAGAAAGCAGCTCCTAAGAAAGCCGCTAAAAAAGCAGCACCTGCTAAAAAAGCCGCCGCTCCTAAAAAAGCAGCTAAGAAAGCAGCGCCAAGAAAACCAAAAGCAGCACCAGCTCCAGCTCCTGAAGCAGCACCAATGGTGTTTCCAACTGTTGACGAACAGGCAACGCTTGATTTCGGCAACACATCAGAAGAAACTTCTGGTGGCGACGACGATAACAACTAATACCGTTATTGTCCGGCAACTAATAGTGAAGCCTTCCCGTGAAGTTAGTACGGTAAGGCTTTTTTTATTTCCCTGCCTGAAGCAAACCGGAAATATAAGGGCATAAAAAAACCACAGCACTTGCTGTGGTTTTTTCTATTGGGAGGCGAGAATGGTTTAAGCCAGTTTCTCTACCTGCATGTAGTTGAGTTCTACCGGTGTTGAACGACCGAAGATCTTTACGGTCACTTTCAGTTTTTTCTTTTCGTCGTTCACCTCTTCGATGATACCGTTGAAATCGTTGAAAGGTCCTTCGATGATCTTGATGGTTTCGCCAACGATGAAAGGCTCTACCATGCTCATGCCGCCAACTTCAGCCATTTCATCCATCTTACCGAGCATCTTGTTCACTTCCGCCTTTCTGAGGGCAATGGGGCTATCCTTTCCGAGGAAGTGGATAACGTTGGTAGTATTCTTGATGACTTCGCGCAGATCGTCGCCCAGTTTTCCATCGAGCACTTCGATCATTACGTAGCCGGGATAATAGTTCCTTTCGCGCATCACTTTTTTACCGTTCTGCACTTTATACACCTTCTCCACTGGCAGAAAAACCTGTTTCACTATCTCACCCCAGCCACCCCGGGAAATTTCCTTATCGAGGTACTCTTTTACCTTCCTCTCCTTGCCGCTCACAACCCGCAGCACGTACCACTTGGTTTCCTGTTGTTGAGTAGTTTGATTTTCCATTAGTTGATAACTGAATAGATGAATTTAAGACCCGATTGTGCCACGATGTCCAGCAGCCACACAATGGCTGTGATCACCAGAGTAGCAACGAGGACGATCACAGTAGATTGCTGCAATTGCGTCCAGGTAGGCCAGGATACTTTTTCAAGCAGTTCTTTGTAAGACTCCCTGATATAGGTGGTTACTTTATTCATAAAAGAACATTGTGTTGCACGGGCACTAGGATTCGAACCCAGATCAAAGGTTTTGGAGACCTCTATTCTACCATTGAACTATGCCCGTATAAAAGCCATTAGTGATGGCTGACAGCTTAGCAAATATAAGAAATCCGAGCTAATAGCAAATCAGCAAACGCTAATGGCTTTTTATTGAGATTCAACTTATTTAATGATCTCTGTAACCTGACCCGCACCTACGGTACGGCCACCTTCACGGATAGCGAATTTCAGACCTTTCTCCATCGCGATGGGTTGGATCAGTTTCACATGCAGGTTGGTGTTGTCACCAGGCATAACCATTTCAGTACCTGCTGGCAGTTCGCACTCACCAGTTACGTCAGTTGTACGGAAATAGAACTGAGGACGGTATTTGTTGAAGAATGGAGTGTGACGGCCACCTTCTTCTTTGCTCAGTACATAAACTTCACCTTTGAACTCAGTGTGAGGAGTGATAGATCCTGGTTTGCACAGAACCATACCACGACGAACCTGAGCTTTGTCGATACCACGGAGGAGCAGACCAGCGTTGTCTCCGGCTTCACCGCTATCCAGGAGTTTGCGGAACATTTCCACACCTGTTACAGTAGAAGACAGGGGAGCTTCCATCAGACCTACGATCTCGATAGGCTCACCAACTTTGATACGGCCTCTTTCGATACGACCAGTGGCAACAGTACCACGACCTGTGATAGAGAACACGTCCTCTACAGACATCAGGAATGGCATATCAACAGGGCGGGGAGGAAGAGGAATGTACTCATCAACCGCAGCCATCAGTTCTTCAACTGCAGCAACCCATTTAGCTTCACCAGCCAGGGCGCCTGTTGCAGAACCTTTGATGATTGGAGTGTTGTCTCCATCGAAACCATAAGAGCTGAGCAGCTCACGGATTTCCATTTCAACCAGCTCCAGTAACTCTGGATCATCAACCAGGTCAACTTTATTCATAAATACCACAATACGGGGAACACCTACCTGGCGAGCCAGCAGAATGTGTTCTTTTGTTTGAGGCATAGGTCCGTCTGTAGAAGCCACAACCAGGATAGCGCCGTCCATCTGAGCAGCACCGGTAATCATGTTTTTAACATAATCAGCGTGACCAGGACAGTCTACGTGAGCATAGTGACGGTTGTCAGTCTGATACTCCACGTGAGCAGTATTGATGGTGATACCACGCTCTTTTTCTTCAGGAGCGCCATCGATTTCATCATATTTTTTTGCCTGAGCCAGACCTTTCTGCGCCAGAATGGTAGTGATGGCGGCAGTCAAGGTAGTTTTACCGTGGTCAACGTGACCGATGGTACCAACGTTAACGTGAGGTTTGTCCCTCTTAAAAGTCTCTTTTGACATCGTTATCTGTTTTTAGTTGTGCTTTTACAAATATTTATTACAATTTTTTCCTTTGTCTCCCGCTGTCCGCCAGGCGGTTCAGCCTTGTGGAGTCAGAGGCATATCATGTAGCCAGCGATTGGCTTTCTACACCTTTTGTTTCAGTCATCTCACAATCGCCTGATCTCAACCGATCCAAAAATTGTTGAGCCGTTAGTGAGAATCGAACTCACGACCTCTTCCCTACCAAGGAAGTGCTCTACCACTGAGCTACAACGGCTGATGACTCAGTTGGCAATCTCCATGCAGAGGGCCGGTGTGATCGGATCAACCAGCGCAGGGCTGCAACCTGCAAACTGAAAAAATGAGCGGGAGACGAGGCTCGAACTCGCCACCTATAGCTTGGAAGGCTATCGCTCTACCAAATGAGCTACTCCCGCTTTTGAACAAAGATCTCTCAAATACTGAAACCGACTTCAAAAACACTTTCTGAAACCGGTTGGTGGGCAGGAGAGGATTCGAACCTCTGAAGTCGAAAGACAGCGGATTTACAGTCCGCCCCATTTGGCCGCTCTGGAACCTGCCCGGATAAGTATGTTATACCATCCCTGGAGCCACTTGTCGGAATCGAACCAACGACCTACTGATTACAAATCAGTTGCTCTACCAGCTGAGCTAAAGTGGCCTGTTAAACTTTAAATGAACTTTTTTTACTTCCTTATTTTTCGATGAACTTCCAATCTACTTACCTGCAATCAAAGCGGCAGCTGACTCTGAAACTCAATCACCTAAAGAACTTTTTACTACCGCACAAATTCGTTCGTCATTTTTCGGGATTGCAAAGGTAACGGAATTTGTGATATCCCAAAATTTTGAGAGAGTTTTTTTTTGTTTGTTTTCAAGGTGTTGCATCTGCCATCCCGTTTAAAAAACCACCGAGTCTTTCAACACCTCGTACTTACTGTCAAATAAACTATTGAACAACATCCTGAACTGGTTCACGTTGCTGATCGAGGCGTAAAAGTAATCATAATTGCGTCTGGGCAGATACACAGCATTGAAATTATTATTGAATTCTTTGGAAGCCCAGTCCACACCGGCTTTCCGCATGCCATGATCACTCATCACAATGATCACAGCCTGCCCCTTCTCCCCCTTCATGATCGTATCAACCAGCTTCCCAACCTCACGGCTCGCATATTTCAGATAAGATAAATAACCCGCATCACCCCGCCTGCCCACACTGTCAAACAGATATGGCGGATGCGGCATCAGCAGGTGCGTGTATACAAACTGCGGCCCTCTCTTCGCCGTATCTTTCGCCAGCTCCATGGTCCGGCTGATCATTTCCGAATTTCCTTTCCCGATCCTTCCCGCTCCATCCCAACCCAGTTTCCTACCCCATCCATCCTTCCGGTCGAACTGCCAGAAAAGCGATTTCCTGAATCGCTCCCACATCGTTTTGTCCGTTACCAGCCTTAGCTTCAAAGCCATAAAGCCCTGGTCGAATGCCGCAGGCCTGTTCAGTATATCGAATATGGAAAGGTTCTGCAACTCATATCCCTGCCGCTGCAATTCCTGCAGTGCAGGACTCCTTCCGATCTGGTTGGCCGCCATGGTATAATGTTTTGCATTGATATCCTGCTCCATCCCCTTCCACCCTGAATAATCCATATTGAACATACAGGCCATGGAGAAAGGAGTATACGCGTAATTGGAGCTTGGCGTATCGGCCACAAAAAAACCCCTCGCCCGCAAACCATTTACAAAATCCTGGTTGCTGTATCCGAATTCTTTCATCAGCGTTCGCGTACCTGCATATTCATCCAGCAGCAACAGGTAGATATCCGGTTTTGCACAGGTATCGCAGGCGGGTTTTACGAAATGCGTATCTGACACCACCGCAGGCTCTTTTTTGAACGGCCTCACTCCAAGCAGTACAAGATCCGCCAGTACATAGATCAGCAGCAGCAGGTTCAGGTAAAGCGTCAGCTTCACAGGCAGTGTTGATATCATTTTCAGTCCCAACGCCACGGCCAGCAGCAGTAATGCAAGTTCCGGCATCAGCACATGATCACGCGCCATCCCCGTCAATGATGCGGATTGCTGCATTGCATCCTGCACCACTCCGTAAAACAGATAGCAGAACAACAGCAGGCTGATCAGCAGTCCCGCTCTCAAACGGTCTCGGTAAAACCGGAAGGCTGCCAGATAAAGTATCCATGCAATCACCGTTACTATTGAACCATACAGGAGCAGGTCCGGAACGGGAGCAAGACCATCACTGTCGCGGTACCCATGAACCAGGAAGAACAGGATCAGCAGTAAAACATGAACAGGCCATTGTTCCAGTTTTTTCCTGATGACAGCGATGAGCATTGGTGTGAGAATTTCGTATGAGCATCAAATATAGGGCAAAAAAAAAGCTGCTCCCGGCGGGAGCAGCTCAAATGTTTTTGATGATGTCGATCAGTGGTAGTTAAGCGGCTTGCTTGTCTTTTTTTCTTTTTATTTGATTTACGAGAGAGTCCAGCGCACTGTCGAAAGATTCTTCAAATGACTTGGATGTAGCCTTTACGAAGAACTGATGACGCGGAACCTGAACCCGGATCTCTGCGATTTTGTCTTTAATTGCATGTACTACGTTATCCAGTTTTAAAAAAACATCTACTTTGATGATGCGGTCGTGAAATGTGTTTATTTTCTCCAGTTTCTTGTTGACAAACTCTACGAGTTTTTCATCTGCATTAAACCGCACGGTCTGAATGTTAACGTTCATAACAATCGCATTTTAACTGTGAACAATATATAAAGAACTTTGGGGGTAAAATCTGTTACATACGCGTGGCTTTTTGTTCTCTATGAAGTTAATACATCAGTAATATTTTTCCAAATTTTAGTTGGCTAAAAATCTGATGTTTAACAGGGGATTTTGCTACGCTTTTGGGTGCGCCTGCTTGTGGATTTCCTTCAACGATTCGATAGTGTTGTGCGTGTAGATCTGAGTGGCAGCAAGGCTCGCATGACCCAGCAGCTCTTTCACTGCATCCAGGTCCGCGCCATGATAAGTAAGATGTGTGGCAAAGGTGTGACGAAGCACGTGCGGGCTCTTTTTCTGCTGACTGGTGACCTCGCCCAGGTACTTCTTTACAGTACTGTACACAAAGGAGGGCGTGAGCTTTTTTCCGCTCTCTCTCACCAGCAGTAATTCGTTGCCGTCATACCCCTTCTCCCCCCTTATTTCCTCCCCCAGATATTCCTTCTTGTAGCCGTCATATTTCTGCATGGCTTTCAGCAGTTGTGCGCTCACCGGAATGAGCCTTTCCTTATTACCTTTTCCCAGTACTTTCAGCTGTCCCCTGGCGCCGTCGATGGCCGACCGCTTCAGGTCAATGAGCTCGGCACGGCGGACCCCGGTCTGGTAGAGGATGCTCAGGAGCAATTGCTCCGTCATCACCCGCCAGGTAATGGCCTTGCCCTCCTCCACATTCAGCATCACAGGGTCTTTTTCCGCCATATCGCCGAAATGCAGGTTCTCGCTGATAGTGCGGATATTATTGAACAGTTCCTGCGTGTTCTTTTCCTCCAGGTATACAGGCAGCCTGCCAGGGAGTTTCTGGCTCACCACCCTTTCCATGGGAATTTTGCTGATGGCGCCCATGCGCAGGAAATATTTGAAGAAGGATTTGAGGCTGGAGATCTTCCGGTTGATGGTCCTGGGCGAATATTGCTCATCCGTTTTGAGCGTAGCCACCCAGCTTCTCACCCAATCCGCCCGGATCTCCTGCAATTGCACGGACCCCAGGCCATAACCACCTGAACGGGTGACCATCCTGCCGGTCCTGTC
This sequence comes from Pseudobacter sp., assembly GCF_051955275.1. Classification (NCBI taxonomy): domain Bacteria; kingdom Pseudomonadati; phylum Bacteroidota; class Chitinophagia; order Chitinophagales; family Chitinophagaceae; genus Pseudobacter; species Pseudobacter sp. The sequence continues at coordinate 18,017 of NZ_JBQCGW010000035.1, forward strand.
GCGCTTTTCGTAACGCTCCAGCAACAGGAACTGGAAGAAATCCGTAAGATCATTCTGATAAGCATCCACCGTATGCGCAGAGCTGCGCTTCTCCCCTTTGATATAGGTAATGAACTCGCCGATCGCAGGATGCGGCAGCGGAGAGCCAGTATTTTCCGGAGATTGGGTCATGTATAACAAAAAAAGATAGCTACAAAGTTAGGAAACTTTGCAGCTATCTTAATATATTAAGTTCAGAATGAACTATTTCCCTTCAATGGAACCGCTCGCAATCTGTTGTTTGTAGATTGCTTTCAACACTTTGGTGCGATGTTTAATTGACGGCTTTGTATACGATTGACGCTCTCTCAATTGTAACAGAGTCTTCGCCTTCTCAAATTTCTTTTTGTACTTTTTGAGGGCCTTGTCGATATTTTCGCAATCTTTTGAGTCGATGATCAGCATAGTTTGATACCTCCTTTAAATGCTTTAAGGGCAGCAAAGATAATAGAATTTTCCAAATAATCCATCTTTATTCAAATTAGTTCTGAAATCCCGAATTTTGCAGCATGTTTACCGGAATCATAGAATCAACAGGACAGGTAGCCGAAGTGCTGGCAACCGGCACCAACCAGAGCTACTGGATCAGTTCCCCCATTTCGCATGAACTGAAAATAGACCAGAGTGTTTCGCACGACGGCGTCTGCCTGACCGTGGAAGCCATCGATGGCCAGCGCCATAAGGTCACAGCCATCCAGGAAACCCTGCAGAAAAGCAATCTCTCCCACTGGAACAAAGGCCACCAGGTGAACCTGGAAAGATGCATGCCCATGAATGGCCGCCTTGACGGGCATATTGTTCAGGGACATGTTGACGCTACCGCCACCTGCGTAAGCGTGAATGACCTCGAAGGCAGCCGCGAATTCCGTTTCCGTTTCCCTGCTTCCTTCGCTTCCCTGGTGATAGAGAAAGGATCGGCCAGCATCAACGGCATCAGCCTCACCATTTTCAATGTAACCCGTGATGAGTTCTCCGTGGCCATCATCCCCTACACACTGGAGCACACCAATATAAAGGACGTGGCTCCCGGTTCTGTAGTGAATATCGAATTCGATATGGTAGGAAAATATATCACCCGCTACCTGAGCCTGCAGCAGGCTTAGAAAGGATAACGCACCCATTGACGGCGGTTCCAGTACAGTACACGGTCGCCGGGCTGCGGCCATATTACCTGCACCTCCTCCAGTTTCATACGCTGCCGCCTGATGAACTGCTGCAGTTGCATGGCCGTGGCGGCGTCGGAAAAATTCCAGCCCTGCTCTGCTGAAAGCATGGAGTCCATCCAGGTCCTGAGCTGCCGGCCGCCGACCACTTCCGTGAGGCCGGATGTATCCCTTGTGACAGCGTTCCGCTGCACAAAACTGCCGGGCCTGATCAGGCTGCTCCTTCCTTCCGTCTCCGGAATGATCACAGCAGGCAGCAACAACTCTTCATCCCTGATAAGCCTGTTCACCACCCGCACTTTCAATCTATCGTAGCCGTATAACCGAAATGCTTCAGCAAAGCCCATCCTGAATATATAGGCGCCATCCGTTTCGGAAGGCAGGTTGATGACATACAATCGTCCTGGTCCTGTAAACTGCTTCACTTCCTGCATCAGCCGTTTCACGCTGTCGGAGGCCCGCTTCCAGTTGGCATTGTTCTCCTGAACCAGCGCCACCTGCACAATCAGCAGCAACGCCATCACAATGATCCGCCATTTCTCTTTCCGGAACAACTGCATGACCATAAAAGCCAGCAGGGTACAGAAGAAGAAAGAAGGAAGGTAAAGGAGACGATCGCTTTCTGAAGTGCGGGTGCTC
>NZ_JBQCGW010000036.1:0-29206 GCF_051955275.1 Pseudobacter sp.
ACGTGATGGTTAAGATCACGGATTGCACAGTGGCCACCCTGCTGGGAGAGATCATATAAGAGAAAATATCGTATTGTCAGAAAGGAGCTAAACGAGTTGTGTATATGGATATCCAATCAATCAAAAACCGTTTTGGTATTATCGGGAACTCACCTGCCCTCAATTATGCATTGCAGGTAGCAGCCACGGTTGCCAATACAGATCTTACCGTTCTCATCACCGGTGAAAGCGGTACTGGTAAAGAAGCATTCAGTCAGGTGATCCACGCGTTGTCTGCCCGCAAGCACAATCCCTTTATTGCGGTGAACTGCGGCGCGATACCGGAAGGCACCATCGATTCAGAATTGTTCGGGCATGAAAAGGGCTCCTTCACCGGCGCCGTGGATTCCCGCAAAGGATATTTTGAAACTGTCAACGGCGGCACTATCTTTCTCGATGAGATCGGTGAGATGCCACTGGGCACTCAGGCACGCTTGTTGCGTGTGCTGGAAACCGGGGAGTTCATCCGCGTGGGCTCTTCCAAAGTACAGAAAACGGATGTGCGTGTGATCGCCGCCACCAATAAGGACCTGCTGGAATTCACCCAGAAAGGCAGGTTCAGGGAAGATCTTTACTACCGTCTGAGCACGGTACCCATCAGGGTGCCTGCGCTGAAAGACAGGAAGGAAGATATTTCCCTGCTGTTCCGGAGGTTTGCCGTTGACTTTGCAGAAAAGTATAAGACAACCCCCATTCAGCTGGATGAGGAGGCGAAAGATCTGTTAATAAACTACAGCTGGCCCGGAAACGTGCGCGAACTGAAGAATATTGCAGAACAGATGAGCGTTCTTACCACGGAAAAACAGGTAAACGCAGCGGAGATCCGCCGCTTTTTGCCGGACCGTGATTTTTCGCGTTTGCCCGTACTGGTTAGTGGTCAGGCAGGTGGCGCCACCAATGGCCATGAATTTGCCAACGAGCGCGAGATCCTTTACAAGCTCTTCTTTGACATGAAGAAAGATGTAACGGAACTGAAGAAGATGTTCGTGGAGATCCTGCAGAACCCGGGTATGGCGATACAGCAGAACCAGGCACTGATCAACGAGCTGAAGGGCAAGGAGATCCTGACATCAACAGGAATGATCCCCCACTCCCAGCCCGTGCAGGCGCCAGCAGGCATGCAGCCGGTAATGATCCATCATGAAGATGATATCCATCATCATGAGGAAGTGGAAGAGAGCCTGAACATTATGGACAAAGAGAAAGAACTGATCATTAAAGCACTTAAAAAACATAAGGGGAAAAGGAAAGATGCTGCAACAGACCTTGGCATCAGTGAAAGGACCCTGTACCGTAAGTTGAAAGAATATGATATCAAAGAGTAACAGAACCCTGTACAGATCCGTACAACTCAGCCTGCTTGCTGCAGGACTTTTGCTGGTAGCACTTTTCAGCGGATGCTATTCATTCAAGGATGTAAGCATTCCGCCTGAAGTGAAAACGGCCAGGGTGAATTATATAGAAAACAAGGCAAGGTATATCAACCCGCAGCTCAGTCCCCAACTGACGGAAAAGCTGCGCCAGAAGATCAATAACCAGACACGTCTTACCCTTGTTCAGAACGACGATGCGCATTATGATATCAGTGGCTATGTGAGCGATTACTCCATCACCACTTCCGGTATCAGCCAGCAAGGCAACCAGCAGCAGGCGAGCATGAACCGTTTGACCGTAACCGTTACACTCATATTCAAGAATAACCTGGACCCTACCAAGAACTTCGAAGCGCCCATCTCACGCAACTTCGAGTTCTCGGCCAATATCAGTCTGCAGCAGGCAGAGGCCCAGTTGAGTGAAACCATCATCCAGAACCTGACGGATGAGATCTTCAACCGCATCTTTTCTAACTGGTAGTGCACCATCATAAAAAAACAGCGAAACATATAAGCCCTGTTCATGCAACAACATATTCAAACCATCGTACAACATTTTTTTCAGAAGGACAGTCTGCACGATGTGGCGGAGGCCGACCTGCAACAGTTTACGAGCGACTATCCTTACGCCATCATCGGCCAGTTTCTGCTGGCGGAAAAAATGCGTCACGATAACCAGGATGCTTTCCATGACCAGGCGCTTCGCACCAGCCTTTATTTCAACAATCCAGCCTGGCTTTACTGGCAATTGCAGGAGCACCAGGAAGCCAACCTGGAAGGGCTGAAAGCCGCCATCACCATGGTGGATGAGCCGCCAGTGGAGGAAACGAAGGTGGTGACTGAGAAAAAAGGAGGCACCGGAGAGATCACAGCCATCGAGAACAGACCGGCCGGGGAATCCACCACACCCGCTGTCAGCAACCTGCAGCAATCCATTTCGCTGGAAGATCCAGCCGCAGGCCATATTGCCGCCCTTGGCAACCAGCCCGCAGTGAAGCAGGAAGCAGTACAGGAAGAAACTCCCAAAACAGCCGTCAAAGCTGAGGAAAACAGTTCCGCCGTTGCACTGGCAGAATCGGTAAGCACCGCTTCATCACAGCCTGTTATCAATGAGATCGGATTCGATCCCTACCATACCATCGATTATTTTGCTTCCCAGGGCATCAAGCTCAAGCTGGAAGAACTGGCAAAGGACAAGCTGGGCCAGCAGCTCAAGAGCTTCACCGAATGGTTGCGCAGCATGAAGCGCATCGGCCCTGCCGGGATCAACGGCGCCGCCGCCCAGCTGGATGAGAGTGCCCAGCAGGCCATCCAGAACATTGCGGATACCAGCATCGAGGGAAAAGACATTGTTACTGAGGCCATGGCGGAAGTTTGGGTAAAACAGGGTAACTACCGGAAAGCCATTGCCATTTATGAGAAATTAAGTTTGCAGAATCCCGTCAAAAGCCCTTATTTTGCAGACCGTATACAACAATTAAAAGCTTTGTGATATGACTTATTTATTCCTGGTGCTGATCATTATCCTGACTGCCGTGATCAGCTTGTTCATCCTGATCCAGAATCCCAAAGGTGGTGGCCTGGCAGGTAACATTGCAGGATTCAACAACCAGTTCATGGGTGTTAAACAAACAACTGACGTGCTTGAAAAAGGAACCTGGGTGGTAGCTATTGCACTCGCACTGCTTTGCCTCTTCTCTGCTTTCTTTATCACGGGTGGTTCTGGTTCTAACGTTGATGCAGCTCCTGTAGCGGCTCCTAAAACAGCCCCTGCTCCTGCACCAGCTACCACGCCTTCAAATACAGTTCCACTGCAGCAACCTTAAGATTATTTACAAGATTTTCAATATACCCTGCTGAAATCAGCAGGGTTTTTTAATTTACAGCCTAATCCGGAACATCATGTGGAAAAAACTGATCTGGGGATTGCTCATCATACTGTTGCTGGCTGCGGCCGGCATCGGTTTCCGTTTCTTTACCTCCAATACCCCTTTTGAAAACACGCACAGGTACCTGTACATCAGAACCGGCGCCGCCACCTTCTCTGAAGTGCTGAAGACGCTTAAGGACAGTAACCTGGTCAGCAATCCCGGCTCCTTTGAATGGCTGGGGCATCGTATGGACCTGGAAGAAAAGATCAAACCAGGCCGCTACGAGATCACCAAAGGCATGAGCCTCTTTGCCATCGCCCGCATGCTGCGCAATGGCAGGCAGAGCCCGGTGAACCTGGTGATCACCAAACTGCGGACGCGCCAGGACCTGGCAGGGCTGATCGGACGTAAATTTGAATGCGACTCCAGCTCCGTGATGGAGTACATGAACAATGCGGACTCCATGCGTACCTACGGCTTTGATTCCGTGAGTATCATGACCGCCATTTATCCGAACACCTACACTTATTTCTGGAACAATACCCCTTCCGGCATCTTCAGAAAATTCTTTGCTGAATACAGGAAGGTATGGGACGAAGAAAGAAAGGCCAAAGCGGCCAAATTGCAGCTTACTCCCGGTGAAGCCTATACGCTGGCCAGTATCGTGGAAGAAGAAACGCGTAACAACGAAGAGAAAGGCAATATCGCCAGTGTGTACTACAACCGGTATAAGAAGGGCGACAAGTTACAGGCCGATCCTACCGTTAAATTTGCGCTGGGTGATTTTGGCCTGCGCAGGATCTATTACAAACACCTGACGGTGGAGTCGCCCTACAACACCTACCGTGTGAAAGGATTGCCTCCCGGCCCTATCTGCACCCCGCAGCTGGTGACCCTGGACGCGGTGCTGAATATGCCGGCCACCAACTATTATTTCTTTGTGGCCAAGAGCGATCTCACACAGGGACATGTGTTCACGGAAAACTACAAAGACCATATGGTAGCGGCAAAGGCCTTTCAAAAAGCACTGGACTCCGCCACTGCACTTAAACAGGCGGCCAAAGAAGATATCGGCACTCAAAAATAAAACCTGGCGAAGCGGCATGACCAAACTCGAACGCATCTTACTGAACCTGCCACCTGTAAAGCTTGTTACAGAATGGACCAAGAAGATCATTTTGCCGGGCTTCGACAAAGTGCCGCTCTATGATGTGATCGTTTTCTTCCTGAATGAAGTGAAGAAAGAAGGCCTTACGGAACGCGCTTCCGCGGTGGCTTACAATTTCATCATGGCCATCCCTCCCACCTGCCTGTTCATTTTCACGCTGATACCCAACCTGCCCTTCATTCCGAAAGACACCATCGAAACACAGTTGCACCACCTCATTACGGACATGATCCCTGCCCGGGAATACAACCAGGGTATCATCGACTTTGTAGATGGATTCCTGAACCAGAGCCGTGTTGGTCTGATCTCCTTCGGTTTCCTCCTGCTCATTTTCTTTGCCAGCAACGGCATGATGGGCCTCATGCGCAGCTTCAACAAAACTTATGTGGGTTTTGGCAAGCGTGGCGGGTTCGAAAGCCGCTGGATGGCCATCCGGCTAACCTTCATCATCCTGGGATTACTGGTGGCCTGCCTGGTGCTGCTGGCCATGCAGGGCGTGGTGCTGCGCTGGCTGGGTGTGGGCGCTAAATGGGCCGCTATCCTCGCCTGGTTCAGGTGGATCTTCATCATCGGACTGGTGTTCTATGCCATCTCCTTCATTTACAAATATGCACCCGCCATTCAGAAGCGCTGGAAGCTGATCTCACCGGGTTCCATCCTGGCCACCTTCCTGAGCTTGCTGGCCACGCTGGGCTTCAGTTTCTTCGTGAGCAATTTCGGAAAATATAATGCCCTCTACGGGTCTATTGGCACTATCATTGTTGCAATGATACTGATATATATCAATGCCCTGGTGCTGCTGATCGGATATGAGCTCAATGTGAGCATCCATTCACTGAAAGCATTAGCGGCTGAACGGGCGAGACACGAGACAAGCGGTGTGGCCGTTCCCTGATTTTTTCGTAAACTTTGTACATCTAAACATATCGTCATGAAAAGAAATCTCCTGCTGTTACTGATACTGCCCGTGTTGGCCATGCTGGGTTTCAAATCCGGCAACGAACCACTGGCCATTGGTTCGGCTATGCCTAAGGGTGATATTGTTCTGAAAGATATTTCCGGCAAGGATATTACACTCAACAATGCCCGCAAGGCCAATGGCCTGCTGGTGATGTTCAGTTGTAATACCTGCCCTGTGGTGATCAACAACGCCGAAAGGGCCAATGCTGTAGCCAAATTTGCGCTCGAGCACAACGTGGGCGTGATCTTCCTGAATTCCAATGAAGCGAACCGATCCGGGTCAGAATCCATCGATGCCATGAAAGCCTATGCAGCCAAAGAAAGTTTCAGCTGGTTCTATGCCGTTGACCAGAAAAGTGAACTGGCAGACGCATTCGGCGCCACTAAAACGCCTGAATGTTTCCTGTTCAGCAAAGACGGTAAACTGGTATATCACGGCGCTATCGACGATAGTCCCGGCAAAGCTGAAAACGTTTCCCGCAAGCATTTGCAGGAGGCCATCACAGAAGTGAGCGGAGGAAAAGAAGTGAGCACTAAAACCTCCAAAGCTGTAGGTTGTGGCATCAAGAGACTCGGTTAAGCCCCGTTTTTAAAATCATTGAAAAAGAGGCGATCTGTCGGGATCGCCTCTTTGCATTACTGCTTCATGGCTATGCTGATCATGGCTGATAATTCGGATACCATTTTCAGTGCATCCCCTGTAAAGCCCACAGACATGAACCTGATATCACCATACCTGTCAATGACGAACTTGGCAGGTATCCCTTCTACCCCGAGGGCAGTGGCTAATTTATAGGCCCTGCTGTTGGTGCCCAATGGTTCATCGACCAATACCTGAAAAGTATATCCATTTCCATCTATGAACTTCCTGATCTCGGGAATCCTTTTGGCCGGGGGCAATGTTTCCCAGGTATCCACAAAGAGGAAAACCACATTGGTATCATTCCTGTACTGATCTACCGCCTGCTGCATGGCAGGAAAAGAACGCTTGCAGGGAACGCACCAGGTGGCCCAGAAATCCAATACCACCACTTTGCCTTTGAGGCTTTCCAGTGTAACAATACTGCTGTCCGTTTTCCGGAGAGTGAACGCCGGCACTGCCCGTTTGATCATATCGAATTCAAGCTGCCGGTGGATCCTGTTGCGTGCAATGGTCTGCAGCGAGTCAAGATAGACCGGGAAGCTTGTCTGGTCTGCATAAGATTCTTTCAGGGATTTGATCACAGAAGCTCCACCGGTTCCGGCAGCAATAAATCCTGAGGCCTGTTTTACAAGTTGTGCGTGTTGCCCCGCTTTTTTCAGATAACCGATCAGTGTTTCATTAAAAGAAGTATTGGCGCCATTTACACACGTTACTGCCCGCTGCTGTAGTTCTACAGCTTCCTCTATTTTTCCCTGAAGATCTTTCAACCTTGCATATGTATTATAGTATTCAGCCTGATTTACAAAGTACATCTCCTTCCGGTCTGCAGGTGGCAGGTAAGATCCTTTCTCCGATGCAGGCAAGGGTTCATTCACCACAATCCTCAACAGGCTATCGGCATCGGACAACCGCTTTCCGGCGTCGATGAATGCTTTTGCCACATTGTGGTATGCTCCCGCCTTCTGGTCACTGTCTTTCAACAACGCAAGGAGCGTCCAGGCCTTATCAGGTTTGCCCTGTTTTGCAAATTCAGAGATAGTAACAGCTGCAATAAATCCCAGGTCTTTTTTATCAGGAGCAGACTGAAGCGCCTGCTGCTGATGAAACACTATCAGCATGCTGTCAGCAGATTCAAGGGAAAGAAACCGTTGCCAGAAACGATCGCCCTTATTGCTCACAGACTTCGTCCTTTTTGCGATCTCATCTTTCAGCGAATCAGCTTCTGCCCTTTTTCCTGTGAGGGACAATAAGCCTGCGGCCAGCGCCCAGTCCTTTTCTGAAAATCCTTTTTTGAGCAAGGAATCCTTTTTCCTTTCAACCAGGGGATAAACATCTCGCTTTTTCGCATATACCAGAGCGGTATAATATTCCAATTCTTTTGCAGCTTTCAATGAGGGATTGTCGTGGAATTCCTTTTCATACAATTCCAGCGCCTGTTGAGCATATGAGGTACCCAGTCCAAGGACTCTTTTGCATTTTATCATCAGCTCTGCGGCAGCAGCCCGGGAGCCTGCTATCGGGTTTTGCCGTTGGTAAACGGGATAGATGTATCCTTTCCCCCTGTTATCGTCAATGATAGCACCATCCCTGAATCGCAATGCCACAGCAATGGCGGAGTCGGGCAGTATGAAAACGGTTTCCCAGTTCTTTCCGTTGCGCACAGCTTTCAGGTCCAAGGCACCATAACCATTGCCCGTGCTGAAAATAAGCGCCACGGCCACCGAATCGGCATCTCTCAGCCTGGTATGTTCCGGATCATAGGTATACCTGGTTTGAATACCGGTGTTCATTTTTACAGACGCAGAAGACTCAACATTGGAGAACTGTGCGTTAACGGACAGGCAGGTATAAAGGGAAAAAAGGCCGCACAGGATATTCCTGGCAAGTTTATTAATAGTCATCATTTTGAGATAGGTTAGGGTTATTGATCCTTTCAGTCTGTGGAACAGGGAAGAGTTTGTACTTAGGTTTCCAGTTACTTTTCAAAGGCGTCATCACTTCGTCGAGTTTACCGGTATGATAGAGATATGGCCACCGCTCCCCTTCCATGAACAATTCCGTTCTTCTTTCTTTCCGGAGCGCTGTAATAATTTCATCTTTGGTAGCTGAAACAGGCAGCTTATCAAGACCTGCCCTCGTTCTTACAGAGTCAACCAGTTCCCTGGCTTCATCAGGCTGATTCAATTCGGCCAGGGCCTCTGCTTTTATGAGCATCTGTTCCGGAAGCCGCAGGTAAATAAAGTCTTCCTGACTGCTGGGGGAATAGGATTTCAACCTGTATTTGTATCCGCAGGTATATACTTTACCATTGACAGTTCTTGTGGTGGTCCAGCTTGTTTTACGTTTGTCACCTGTTTCAAAAGCAGCTACGAGCCCGGGTTGCATGATAAAATTTGGGGCAACTCTTGTACTGGTTCCGGGCGCCAGTAAAGCGGCCCATCTTGTATAGTCGGTATAACCTCCACCGCCTGCCTGGGAACTCGCTTTCAGGATGCCTTCTTTACTGCCACGCAGGAATGTTTTCAGAAGATCCGTTTCCAGGGAAAAAGGTCCCGCCATTGCTTTGGAAGCCATGTCTGAAGCCAGTGCCCATTTTTTCTGATACAGGTAAATGCGTGCAAGCAATGCATATGCTGCGTATGGTGTAGCCCTTGTCATATCAGAGCGGTTTCTGAGATCGGGTATTGCTTCGCTGAGGTCTTTGATCATCTGTTCCGTTATTGCTGCCCTTGGAGCCCTTGGCAGGCTTGAGTTTGCACCCACATTGGTATTGAGCACCAACGGCACGTCCCCGAAAAGCCCGGTCAGTGTCAGGTACTGAAAAGCGCGCATGAATTTAGCCTCTGCAACATACTGTTTTTTGAGTTCTTCGGAAATGGCAGTGGATGCCGGAAGGTTGTCGATAAATCCGTTGGCATGATAAATAGCGGCATAAGGTTGCCCCCACAATCCTATAAAATGACTGGTAACAGGTGTGTAATTATTTGTATAGAACGTGTTCCAGATGATCCCCGGATTGGTCAGTATGATCTCATCGCCTGCGAGTCCCTGCATCAAAACTGGATATACAGACACTTCAGTTGCCAGCAGGCCGGAAGAATAGAGCCCTGTCATATTGGAAGCGATGGTGCCGCTGTCTGAGAACAACTGTTCTTTCGTGATCTGGTTCACGGCCGGAGGTATCTGCAGCAATTTTTCGCAGGATGTGAATGATATGCCTGAGAATAACAGGAACAAAATTCCGGTATAAGACAGATTGGAAAATTTCATGGTGGAATTGTTTAGAATGAAAGTTGAAAGCCCGCTGTGAAAGTCCGCATGAGTGGTGTTGTATTGCCGGTTTCAGGATCCAGCCCCTTCACATTGGAGAAAGTAAGCAGGTTCTGCGATTGCAGGTAAACCCTCGCACGTTTGATCCCGGCTTTTTTCAGACTGCCTTCAGGAAAGTTCCACCCGATCATCACATTTTTCAAACGCAGGTAACTGATGCGATGGAAAGCGGCATTGGAAAACCAGTAATCGGAATACATGGAAGAGAGCTCTGATCCGGTGGTAGCAGTAAGCCTGGGGAACTGCTTCACATCCCCTTTTGCCTGCCAGTAATTTCCCAGCATCAGGTCAGGCACATTGAACATGGTGCCGGGGGCGTAGTAATTGGCCCATTTCCAGTTGTACCCATTCTGCTCGGAGAACTGGAAGAACAGGTCCAGTTCAAATCCTTTATACCTGAACTGGTTGTTGACACCTCCAAAGAACCTGGGACTGAAAGAGCCGAGCGGCGTATAATCATCGAAGGTAGTAGCCTGGTCATTGTTGAAATCTTTGAATACGGGAAGCCCGGTTTCTGTGTCCAGTCCCTGAAAAAGATAGCCCCACCAGAGGTTCACAGGTTGCCCGATCTGGTACTGGCTGGAGTAAGGCGAGTATTCAAGATTGGGGTAATCCAGCAGCTTATTCCTCACAAGGGATAGATTGGCCGTGGTGGTCCAGCTGAAATCCTTTCCATTGATATTCCTTGAGCTGAGCTCCAGTTCAAGGCCCTGGTTCTGCAGCAGTGCAGGCAGGTTAGCCTGGTAAGAAGGGAATCCGCTTTGCGCAGGTAAAGGATATTCCACCAGCTGGTTGCTGCAACGGTTGCGGAACCAGGCAGCCGTGAACATGATCCTGTTCCTGATAAAACCTAATTCCAGGGCAGCTTCCAGCTTCCTGTTCTCTTCCCATCCGTATTGCCCGTTGAAGGTGGAGGCAGGGCGGAGACCTGGCATATTGTTGTACATGTACAGCGTGGAAGAGAATGTTTCCATATACCTGTAATCACTGATCTGGTCGTTACCCGTTACGCCATAGCTTGCCCGAAGTTTTCCGTATGAAAGGAAAGGCAGTGCGTTGATCAGGGCATCTTCCCTGGAGAAAAGCCATGCGGCACCAAGTGCACCGAAATTTCCGAAACGGTTGTCCGGGCCAAAACGTGAAGAGCCATCGCGACGGAATGTAGCATTCAGGAAATATTTGTCGTCCCTGCTGAATGTGGCCCGGGCAAATCCTGAAACATATTTATACTGGGACCCGAAGTTCTCTTTGTTGGAAATGGTTTTGGCAGCCTTTACATCGCCCAGCAGCAGGTCTGTTGAAAAATCACCGGCCTCCAGGATGCTGCCATCTCTGATGGTATGCTGGAAGGCACCACCCGCCATCAGTTGCAGCCTGTTCCTGTTTAGTTTGATGGTGTAGTCTACCTGCGGTTCGATGGTCACGGACTGGTAATCCGAATTATGAAATTTGGTCTTATTGTACACCGGCGAAAAAAGAGGCATGGTCATGGAAGGGAATTTCAGCACGCTTTTCAACTGTTGCCTGTTGTACCCGGCGGTGGTCTTCAATTGCAGGCCCGGCAGTATCGTATACCTGATATTGCCGCTCACCAGCACATTATTCGTTTGATTTGAACCTGATGTGTGAAAGGCCATGTACGGATTGACATATTCCCCGAGATTGGTTAGTTTTCCGTCTGCGTCATATGCCGGGAAATTGGGCGGCAGCAGGTAGCTGCCGAAAATATCCAAACCCAGCAGGTTAAGATGATCTGAAGAAACATTGGTGGTGAAGCTTGCTGTAAGTTTCTTATCTGTTGAGTTATGCTCGATATTGAAATGCATGTTCACCCTGTCTTCATTCTCATTGCCTGCCAGTATGCTGTTCTGGTGAAAGTATCCGATGCCGGTCATAAATCGGGTATTGGCATCACCACCAGACAGGGTGGCCTGTATATTGGTAACGGGAGCACTGTTGCCGTAAATGAGTTTGGGCCAGTTGGTATAGGCAGTAGTATCCCAGACTTTAAGATCAGGAGCATTGATCTCATCCGGGGTTAGCCCATCCATGGCGAATGCTTCATGTCTTAAAGCAAGATATTGTCTGGTATCCAGCATATCCATCATAACAGCTGCTTTACCGAAACCTGTGTAAGCATCCAGTGCAAATTTCGCCTGCCCTGATTTTGCCTTTTTTGTAGAGATCAATATCACACCATTTGAACCTCGGGAACCATAAATGGCCGTGGCATCGGCATCTTTCAGAATTTCAATGCTTTCAATATCTGAAGGATTGATACTGTTCATAGGGCTGAGTGATGTAACAGAACCAGCCTCTATCCTGTTGAGCGGCTCCGAAGACATGGGAATGCCATCGATGATATAAAGCGGCGAAGCGCCGGCTGCCACGGAGTTGATACCCCGCACCTGTACATTCACCTGTGCGCCCGGTCCGCCACTGGTGGCAGTGATGGCCACGCCCGCGGCGCGGCCCTGCATTGAAGCAAGCGGGTTTGGATTGTTCTGCCTGTTAAGCTCATCTCCTTTCACCCTGGCGATAGAACCCGTATTGGCACTCCTGTTCACTGTACCATACCCCCTAACGATAGTCTCATCCATATCGTTGATTGCCGGCTTCAGTTTTATCAGCAATACAGCCTGTTTTCCGGCGCTCACCGTTACTTTCTGAACTGCTTTTTCCATGCCTACAAAACTTATCTCAGCCGTAAAATTTCCTTCCGGAAGATGATCCAGCAGTACCTGACCATCTTTACCGGTAATATCACCTGCCTGCTGTTCACGCAGGCTCACAGAAGCTCCTTCGAGGGGCGCTCCTTTTTCATCTGTAACGGTAATCAATAAACGCCCATTACCTGCCCCGGTCGTTCCGGCAGTAGCTTTACTGATGGAAATGGTATTGCCTTCGATATTGTAAACAAGGTTAGCCGGCGTAAGTACCTTTTTAAGAAAAGTAGTCAGTGGTTCTTTCGCTGCTTCGATGGTCACCGGCTGTGCGTTTTTGATCAGTTGATAGTCTGCAACCACCAGGTAACCTGTTTGTTTTTTCACAACTGCGAAAACTGTTTCCAGGCTTACATTCCGGCCGGAGTAGGTAATAGTTTGCGATTGTGCTCCCGCGGCCGCGAACAGGCAGCCGAGGAGCAGCATAACAGTCAATCTCATAGCAATTTTTTTGAAGGTCAGTGCAAGGCAAAGACCGGTTTAGGTTAATAGATCTCCGGAGAGACCGGCAGGAAAGGTTTAAAGATATCAGCGGGATATTATCAGCCTGTTATTATCAAGCGATGCATGAAGTCCCATATTGTTGAGCAGCTTCACTACCTGTTGAGGGCTGAGGCCTCTTCCCATGCTGCCATAGAATTCGAATGCAGGTAGTTCCCCGGTAAATACAGGCTCCAGGTCATACCATCTTGCCAGTTCCCGGATGGCTTCTTCCAGGGGCATTCTCCGGAAACTGAATTCACCATTCTTCCATGCCATCACCTGGCTGGTGTCAACAGCCTGCATTATTTTCACGGCCCCGGTCCTGTCTTGCTGCAATTGCTGTCCCGGAGAAAGCAGCTTCCGGTACTCATGCTGCACAAATCTTATCTTACCTGAAAGCAATGTTGCTTTCATAACCGGTTCTTCAGCATAGCAGCGGAGGTTGAATGCAGTGCCAAGCACTTCAAAAGCAGCCTGCCCCGGCATTTTTACACGGAAAGGTTTTGCAGGATCGCTCTTTACATTGAACCAGGCTTCTCCCTCGAGGTATACCTCCCTTTCATTCCCCTGGAACGAAACAGGGTACCGTATGGAGCTGGCGGCGTTGAGTTCCACTTCAGTACCATCAGGAAGTCTCAACCTGAACTGTTTTCCTTTTGGTGTAGTCATGGTATTATAGGCAACAGATGCGGAAGCGGCATTTTGATCATACACCACTCCGTTCCCGGTCATTTCCACACTTGAACCATTTTCTGTTGCTATCAGTCCCTTCTCCTGTTCATCGAGGTTCAGTTTTCTTCCGTCAGCCAGGATAAGGATGGCACCTGAATGATCTGCCTGCGATATAGAATCAGTCATTTGCACTGCAACAGCATTATTTACTGTAGCGGGCTGTTGATTTAAGTACCAGCCTCCTGCTATCACTATCAGCAGTACGATTGCCGCCGCCCACCATTTCCGGGCTGGCAGCAGAATAATCTTTGCCCTGTTCTTTTTACGGATGCGTAAAAAAAGCTCTTCCGCTTTTTCCTCTGATAAAGGATAAAATAATAACGGATCCTCGAACGTGGCATCGATCAACGAATGAAACGCTGTGTCAGACTTATTCTCAGCAATCGCCGTCATCAACTCATTGCGTTCCGCTGCGGAACACTGGTCTGCCAGATAGCGTTCATACAAATCCTTCAGTCTTGAAGAAGCATCATGCATCGGATTCAGTTTGCAATCATTAAAGAGAAGTCAACAGTTGTTCCCCTCTTCCATACTATAGACACGCAAGCAGGAAGGCCGGGTAGGATGATTGAAAAATTTATTTCAGTATTTTTTCTGCCAGCAGTAGAACAAGCAGGACCAGGCGGTGCTCATGTAACTGCAGGTATTTCCGGATAGACCTGAGCGCTTCGGTCATATGGTATTTCACTGTATCCCTTGAAAGCTGCAGCTGTTCTGCAATCTGTTCATAGCGTAATCCCTCCTCTTTGCCGAGCACGTATACATTCCGCTGTTGCGGTGTCAGTTGGGCAATAGCCTGGTGCAGGATCTTTTTCAACTCATTATAGGAAACTGTATCCGGCCCTTCTTCCCCTTCAGGATTTTTCTGCGCGATGATCTCCCGCAGGAAGGTCTCTTCAGTAGCTAATCTCCGTAACCGGTTATACAAATTATTGCGGGTGATGGTGCGCACCCATGCATGAAAATTTTCCAGTTCGGGTAATTTGTGCCGGTTGAGCCAGATGCTCACGAATACCTCTTGCAATACGTCTTCAGCCACCGGCTTGCTTTTGGTGATCTGAAGTGCAAGTGAATAGATTCTGTTCCGGTAATGATCATACAGTTGTTTGTATGCATGCTCATCACCTCCGGCGAGCAGTTGAAGCAGCTCCTTTGTATGATATCTGGGTGGGGATTCCAATTACAATGCGGCTTGGTAAAAGTACAGGAATTTTTCTTCCTCATTGTCCACGAATGCATCTATCAGGGCTATCAGGAGCCCGGGCGAAGAAATGAAAAACCGGATTGCATAAATCAGGTATTGAAGCAGCGAAATCAGCTTCCGAAATGAATAACAGAATTTCAGAGTTCTACAATAAGAAAAAACCGGACCTGAAGCAGATCCGGATAGTTGTGTTTAAGGCCCGTAGTGAAGGCGGGTTCCTAAATTTATTTAATTCACAACCTCCCCCTGAACAACAGATTTTTCCAGATTCTCCACCGTTTTGATCAGCCTCGCTGCAAACTGATAAATACCATTGATATTCGAGATCTCCTGCTTCTCCCCTTTCTTATCAGTATCCATCAGGTGAATGGATTTCTTATTGCCGCTGAGTTGCAGGCGGCAAATCGTTTTCCTGTTATTGTCATCCAGTAAAATAGCAAAATAGCTCTGCGCATCCCGGTATACAATCCGCTCCGCATCTATCTGGTTCCTGAGAATCGATTTGATGATATAGAATGCCTCCAATTCTTCACCGGTAGTTACCACCCTGGACTCTTCTGCTTTTACCACCGGTTCCGGTTCTTTGTGCCGCAACTCTGTTTCCTTTACCAGTGCAATCTTTAGTCTGTCTGTGATCAGATCACTGATATACTGGGAAGTTGATTTTTTAGTAAGATTCGTGAACTGCTCCAGCACGCGTGACGTGATGGCTCCTGAATAGATCTGTTTGGCAAAATGCCGAACCAGGTTCTCTGAAGGGTTGTTAAGTTCTGTATGGATCAGGTTCTTCAATTCATTCAGGTATTTGAGCTCAGTAGCAGTGCTCACGATCGTATCATGGTCATAATAGTTTTTATGGAATTTCTTTATCTCCTCGATCTGGTTCTCCCTGAGATCAGTGATGTTGAAAGTAAAGAAAGGCTTCTCGTCCATTTTATTTGCTTCCATCAGGTCCGTATAAAAACGATATTCGAAACCATTGGTTAGCAAACCGAATTTTGCCTTAGTTGTATGAAAATAACGGAACAACTGTGAATTGAATACATCGAGTGCGGCGCCATGCCATTTGCACTCGATCAGAATGGTTGGCTGCCCGTCACGCAGGATCGCATAATCCACTTTTTCACCCTGCTTTATTCCCAGATCCGCTACAAATTCCGGTATCACTTCGGCAGGATTGAATACATCATAGCCCAGCGCCTGAATGAACGGCATGATATAAGCATTCTTGGTGGCTTCTTCTGTATTGACTGAATCCTTAAGCTTTACGGCCCGGTTCCCTAATTGTTGTACGAGGTCTTTGAAATCCATAGGAGTTTATATTCTTGAATGATAAATAAAAATGTTCTGGCAATTTTAATATTTTCAAAGTTTACCGCATTACGGGTTACCGTAAAAATGTATCATTCTTCCCCACTTCCGTATAAATCCTCCTTCCCCGCCGGTCCTAATTTTGTTTTATCATTTAAATCTATCAGAAATGGCAAAAACAATTTTCATTACCGGTGCTTCAAGAGGCTTCGGTAAATTATGGGCAGAGGCATTGTTACAGCGTGGCGACAAAGTAGTGGCAACCGCCCGCGACCTCCGCTCCCTGGACGATCTCGTAAATAAATACGGCAACAATATACTCCCCCTCCAGCTAGATGTGAACGACCGCGCCGCAGACTTTGCAGCGATCGCCAAAGCGAAAGCTCATTTCGGCACTATCGATGTACTGATCAACAACGCCGGCTATGGCCTCTTCGGCAGTATCGAAGAAACCTCCGAACGCGAAGCACGCGAACAAATGGAAACCAATTTCTTCGGCCTGCTCTGGCTCACACAGGCCGCATTGCCCGTGATGCGGGAACAGGGCCACGGACATATCATCCAGCTTTCCAGCATTCTGGGCCTGGTGACCCTGCCCGTCCTTGGCCTGTACAACGCCTCCAAATTTGCAGTGGAAGGCCTGGGTGAAACCCTGGCAACCGAAGTGAAAGAATTCGGCATCAACGTAACCATGATCGAGCCCAATGGCTTCTCCACCGACTGGTCAGGCGCTTCCGCCACCCATACCACGGCAATGCCTGAGTATGATGGCCTGAAAGCCGCCTTCCAGGCGGGTCTCACAGACGATATCTGGGGAGTGCCCGAAGCAACCATCCCTGCCGTGCTCAAATTGATCGACAGCACAAATCCCCCATTAAGACTGTTCCTTGGCAAACATGCTTATCCAATGATCAAACAGGTGTACCAGGGCCGTCACGCAGAATGGGAAGAATGGAACGAAGTGGCCACAGCAGCCCACGGCAAGTAAAACCATTCAAATTCATCCACATGATCTACGTCGGAATTACGGCGTAGATTTGTGTAATTTCCAGCATATGCAACATTTCAAAAATCTGGCAGAGCTGCACCGCAATAACGGATTTCCCATGCCGGAAAATCCGCTGATCAGTGTTAACAGATGCACACAAACCTGCTCCTTCGGCAACAGGGAATACACGTCTGATTTTTATATGATCGGATTCAAAAAGCTGAAGTCGGGCGTGATCATGTACGGCCGCACCAAATATGATCATAGCAATGGAAGCATGATGTTTGTGAAGCCGCGGCAGATCATCGAATTCAAGGGTGTGGAGTATGAAGAAGATGCTTTCGCTATTTTCATTCATGAGGATTATCTCAATGGACATAACCTGCACAACGCCATCGGCAGATACGCATTCTTTGATTACGAAGCCAATGAAGCATTGCACCTTTCACCCAAAGAAGAAGAGATCATCTGGGACCTCTTCTATAAAATTGACGCGGAATACAGAAGCAATACTGATGAGTACAGTCGCGATATCATACTCACCCATATCGATTCCATGCTGAAATATTCACAGCGGTTCTACAAACGGCAGTTCATCAACCGCGCCGAGCTGTCAGGTAAAACGGTCACTAAGTTCAATGAGGCGCTGAACACCTGGTTCAGGAACGGTTTACTGACAGACAAGGGCCTGCCTACCGTAACTGAACTGGCGTCAACACTCAATCTGTCATCCCGCTACCTCAGCGATCTGCTGAAACAGGAAACGGGCAAAACAGCCATCGAGCTGATCCATATCTACCTGATCAATGAAGCCAAGGACCGTCTCAAAGGGAATACTCTCAGTGTTTCAGAAATAGCTTATGAACTGGGCTTTGAAAACCTGCCGTATTTTTCCAGGCTGTTCAAAAAAGAGACAGGCTTCAGCCCCAATCAATTCAAAAAACAAACGCTGAACTAATTACAGATATACTCCATCTCCGACCGGGCCAGCTGCAGATTGAAGAACCGGGCGGGATCGAAATACACATCGCCCATATCGATCTTTGTAGGCAATTTATTGTTGTTGTAATCAGCTGCATTGAACGGATTGTTCACGCTGTAGTTCCGGTTCAGGAACATCCAGATCTTGTTGGTTCGGTGCAGGTTGATCTTATTGTCGTACACCACGCCATCCAGGATGAGGTTGCCATCATCATCATAGGCATATTCCTCGGTCAGCACATAATTGGGATCCTGGTCCCAGCGATGAATGGTCTTAGTAAGCCGGTCCCATTTATCGTATTCAAAATCTGTGGTGGTGTAGCCCATGGCGCTGGCCATCTCCCCGTTCACCACAGCGCCCCACCACCAGGTGGTATCACGGATGATCCTTCCCTTACTGTCGTGTTGATAAAGGGTCCAGGTTTCAAAACTTTCCGGATTGTACAGGCCTTCCATCCTGATCAGCCGGTTGCGGTTATCGTAGTAGAAATAACGGGATGGCACAGCCGTACCGGGATTGTCTACTACAGCAGAAACAGGTAGCCCATGCCGGTTGTAGGTAAATGTGAATTCTCGTGGATAATCCACCATCACTCTGAGCTTTTTGATATTGCAGTACCTGATGTCTCCATCCTTGTTACTGCGCAGGAATTCCGCCACTTTGTTGCAACCTGTGGCGAGTATAACTGATAAGACAAGGCAAGCCCATAGCCTTCCGTTTTTGCTTGTCATAGCTGTATAGGTTGAGTGTGAGTAATCCCATCAAAGTTTTAACAGGGTTGGCAGCAGTAGTAAAAGGGAAGGATTGCAGAGAGGTAATAGCAGAAATTGGATCAGTCTGAAGTTACGCCAAACTTCAGGCTGATCCAATACTATTTAGTGGTAATATTTATGACGGATCAACAGATCAGTTGCCACATGCAAAACGGAAAGTGGCATTGGGCAGGTTCAGGTTCAGGAAATACCTTTCATTAACGCCACCGGAAGAGAAGATATCCCTTGGCAGCCAGTAACCAGTGTAGGAAGAAGCCGTGTAAGGATTGTTCACACTGTAATCCCTGTCTATCAGCCTCCACCAGTTGTTGACGTTGTGGATATTGTTCCTGGTGTCATAAGTAATACCTGATCTGATCAGGTTACCGCTGGAGTTGTAGCTGTAGTTGGTGGTGAAACCGGAACCAGGCACACCACTCCACATCAGTTCTGTAGAACTGATACGATTGGAAGCATCGTAAGAATAAGTGGTTACGGTCCAGCTGTAATAAGCCGTTGGCAATCCACCTACCAGCGTTCCGAAATTGTAGGTAGTATCTCGGATCACACGGTTGCTTGCATTGTACACATACTTGGTATAATACTCAAACGTTACACCATCTGAATAAACGCCATAATGCCTGCTCATGCGTTTGTTGGCATCATAAAAGAAATACCTGTTAGGGTCTCCGGTGTTTGGAGTGTTGCCCACCATGCTTACAGGATCACCCTGTGCATCGTATGTGAACTTGTAATAATCATTGGTGCCGGTCACCAGGATGGAATCGATATTGCAATAGCGCTGATCAGGCCAGTAGTTGGCATCGGCAGCGCCAGGTACCTGCTGTACATCAGTTTTTTTGTTACAGGATACGGATACGATCATCAGGCCCAACGCCAGGAATGATGCAGCGGAGCGGATTACATTTTTCATAAATGATTATAGGTTTAATAGTGAAAAAATCCGGTAATGATGGATGGCAAACAGGTGGTGTAAAAACCTGGTGATGGGGAGTAGCAGCAGGAGAGCAATTTAGTTAAATAGCATGATCCAAAGATCAACCCACAAAAAAATGCGGTTATTCCACCACGTGAGTGTAATAACCGCATTCAATATTATTATTTAGTTATGGAGTTGCGATGAGCAGTCTGATCTCAGGTACCACCTGCCTGTCTGTAAGCTGGCGCTCGAAGAATTTACGATACCCTGTTTTCTTATTGATGAAGAGTGTGGCAGGAATTCCCCCACTCCATTTCTCATCTATTGCCGGACAGAAATAATCCGCATTCGTTTCATCCAGCCAGAAGAAACTGGCTTTGAATTTTTGCTTTGTGATGAAGTCCTGCAGCCCTTTTGGGTATTCCCTGTCAAAGTCGAGGCTCACGAGAACGAGTTCCACTTTTTCATTTTTAAATTGTTCCACTCCCGCCTGCAGCCAGGGGATCTCTTCCACACATGGCGCGCACCAGGTGGCCCAGAAACTCACTACCAGCGGATGCTCACAGCTATCAATATACGAAGTCAGTTCACCGATCTTCACTTTTCTTACCTGTTGCGCAAAACAGCAGCAGGCAAAAACAACGCAAAATATTAGTAAGATGACCTTCTTCATACGATCTGTTTATTATTCGGGGATCAGTCGCTCGCGTCCCCGGGTAATGGCGATATCCCTTTTTAGCTGGCCCCACTCTCTGAAATTATTATCCAGCATCCGGTTCCTGCAACTGCAGTTTCCAGTCTTCCAGCAACAGGTTCAGTTCTTCACCACTATACCTCCGCTGGTTGTAATGCCCTGCCAGCATTTTCTGTCGTTTGGCCTCATACAGTGTAACAGCGCAGGCCACGGAAATATTCAGGGAGCGGATGATGCCCACCTGCGGGATCACAAAATTACCATCGGCCAGTGCGCGGATCTCATCACTCACCCCACTGTGCTCATTACCGAATACCAGGGCGGTACTGCCAGCTGCAAAATTGATGCTGTACAAATCTACGGCATCGCTGCTCAGGTGAGTAGTTAAGATGGTGTCATATTTTGCGCGGAGCGCTGCAAAGCAGGCAGCAGCATCCGTGAACTGATGAACGGTGAGCCATTTAGCGGCACTGCTGCTGCTGCGGGCCCCGAATTTCTTATGACGGGGAATTTTGGTATTGAGCACATAAATTTCCTGCACTCCTACCGCATCACAGGTGCGCATTACGGCAGATATATTATGCGGATCAAATACGTTCTCCAGCACAATGCAAAGATCATTCTGACGCTTGTTCAATACTGTAACCAATCTCTCGTAACGTTCCGGTGTCATATTAATAAAATTGTGATAAGTTCAGGGCCGGAGGCAATATTACGTGGTATTTTTAAATTATTATCTTCGTCGGATATTTACGCCACTAAACCAATATGGCCTATGTTGAAGAAGATCCTAAAGATAACAGGAATCATTCTCCTGGTGCTGATCGTCATCCTTTTCACAGCACCTTATCTTTTCAAAGACAAGATCGCGAAGATCGTAAAAGAGCAGATCAACAAGAATGTTGCTGCCAAAGTGGATTTCACCGGTCTCAGCCTGAGCTTCTTCCGCCATTTCCCCAGCGCCTCCGTTTCCCTGGAAGGCCTGCAGGTGACCGGCCCTGAGCCTTTCGGTAAAGACACCCTCATCAGCGCAAAAGAAATAGACGCAGCCGTTGACCTGTTCAGTCTGTTCGGAGACCAGATCCGCGTTACCCGTGTAAATATCAACCAGCCACGCATCCATGCACTGGTGAATAAAGAAGGAAAGGCCAACTGGGATATCATGCTGCCCGATACCACCACGGTAACACCTGAATCGCCCGAAGAACCATCTTCTTTCAAACTAAATCTTAAGAAGTACGCCATCCGCGATGCGTATGTTTATTATAGTGATGCTACCAGCGGTATGAGCAGCGAGATCGTCAACCTCACGCACGAGGGTTCCGGCGATTTCACCTCCGACCTGTTCACCCTCAGTACCGGCACAAAGGCCGATGCCGTGACCTTCACCTACGGAGGGATCCCCTACCTGGCGCGCACCCAGACCAATATCGACCTGGACATTGAAATAGACAGCAAGGCTTCTAAGTATACTTTCAATACGGAAGAGATTGCCCTCAACGACCTGAAAGTGGCCGCCAAAGGTTTCTTCCAGTTAGTGAACGATTCCACCTATAATATGGATATAGCTTTCAATGCGCCCAGTACCGATTTCAAAAGCATCCTCAGCCTCATCCCGGCAGTGTATGCCAATGATTTCGCGAAAGTGAAAACCAGTGGCAAGGCGCTGTTCAACGGTTTCGTGAAAGGCACCTACAACGGCGTACAAATGCCGGCCTATAACCTCAACCTGCAGGTGGAGAACGGTTTCTTCCAGTATCCCGACCTGCCCAAGCCGGTACAGAATATCAACCTGACTGTGAAAGTGGACAATCCCGATGGTGTTACCGACAACACCGTAGTGGATATCCCTAAAGCGCATATCGAATTCGGGACCGATCCATTCGACTTCCACCTGCTGCTGAAAAAGCCCATGACCGATCAGTATATCGATGCGGCTGCCAAAGGCAAGCTGGACCTCGCCGGTATCACCCAGTTCGTGAAACTGCCTGAAGGCACTAAACTGGCAGGCCTCGTCAATGCAGATGTGAACGCCAAAGGGAATATGGCCGTGGTAACACAGCAGAAACCCGGACAATTCTCCGCACAGGGTTTCATCGATATCGCCAAACTCTTTTATGCGTCGCCTGCCTTCCCGGCGCCGATCCAGAATACCAGCGCACGTATCGATATCAGCAATCCCGATGGCGTACCCGATCATACTGTGGTAAAGATCCCTGCTGCCCACGTGGAAGTGGGAAAAGATGCAGCCGATCTCACCCTCACCCTGCTGACACCCGCTTCTGATCCTGCTTTCGATGGTACCCTTAAAGGCGGCTTCAACCTGGGCAATATAGCGCAGTTCTACACCTTTGAACCGGGTACATCCCTGGCCGGACAGGTGAATGCCAACGTAGCTTTCAAAGGAAAGAAATCAATGATCGATAAAAGCCAGTACGATGCCCTGCAAACATCCGGCACCGTACAGGCCAGCAATATTGCTTATAAATCGAAGGATTACCCCGATGGCGTGAACATCACCAGCAGTCTCTTCACCTTCAATCCGAAGAACGTGACGGTGAACAACCTGGCGGGTAATTTCATGCAGACCAATTTCAATGCCAATGGCAGCTTTGATAACCTTATCGGTTATGCGCTGAAAGATGAGCCACTGGCCGGCACCCTCAATGTGAATGCCGATAAAGTGGACCTCAACAAATTCATGGGAACCACATCCGCAACACCGGCTCCGGCAACTGATGCAAAGAAAGACAGTGTTGCAGCCCCAGCCACAGGCGATCCTTTCCAGGTTCCGAAGAATATAAAATTTGCGCTGAACACAAAAGTGAACAGTCTCAAATACGATAAAGTAGAGTACAAAAATATCAGTGGCAGCCTGCAACTGGCCGACGAAACCGTGTATATGAAAGACGTGAAGCTGGATGCCCTTGACGGCACCATCGGCCTCAGCGGCTCCTACTCCACCCGCGTCAGCAAAAAGAAACCGGATATAGCGCTCACCTACGATGTGCAGAACCTGGACGTGCAGAAGACCTTCATGGCCTTCAACACCGTACAGAAGCTAATGCCCATCGGCAAGTTCATTGCCGGAAAGCTCACGTCAAAAATGAGTGTAAAAGGACAACTGGGCGGAGACATGATGCCGGACCTCAGCACCCTCACGGGCGAGGGCACCCTCTTCCTGCTGCAGGGCTTCCTGAGCAAATTCGGTCCGCTGGACAAGATCGCGAGCAGCCTCAACCTGACAGACCTGCAGCAGATCTCTGTAAAGGATATCAAGAACTACTTTGAATTTGCCAATGGCAAGGTGCTGGTGAAGCCCTTCAACATAAAGGTGAAGGATATTGATATGGAAGTGGGCGGTATGCACGGCCTCGATCAGAGCCTGGATTATGTGATCAACCTGAAAGTGCCCCGCGCCAAACTGGGCAGCCAGGCCAATGCACTGGTGAACAACCTGGCGGCACAGGCCAATGCCAAAGGCATTCCCGTAAACATCAGCGAAACCATCAGCTTCAAGGTCAACCTGGGCGGCACCATCACCAACCCGGCTGTGAAAACCGACCTGAAGAATGCGGGTGGCAGCCTGGCGGAGGACCTGAAAGCACAGGCTAACGACTTTGTGGAAGCGAAGAAGAAGGCGGCTGACAGTGCCCTGGCAGTGGCCAAACAGCAGGTGAAAGACTCCGTGGAGTCCGCTAAAAAGAAGGCTGCTGACGCATTGAAAGAAGAGCTGGCCAAAGCCATCAGTGGCAAGAAAGACAGTTCCGGTAATAAGCAGGATGTGAAGAAGGACCTGGAGAATACGGGGAAAGGATTGCTCAACAGCATCCTCAAGAAAAAGAAAAACCCCGCGGATAGTACGAAGCAATAATCAAACTACCAAAAAAAACAGGGGGGGACCGGTATATACAGCGGTTTTCCCCTATTTTTGCCCTCCTTAAAATAAACTAAGATCAGAACTTACGAATTGAATTGCTTATGGATAAACTGATTTATCTGGTTCCCCTGATGGGTATCATCGGGCTCCTGTACA
Source organism: Pseudobacter sp. (assembly GCF_051955275.1). Taxonomy (NCBI): domain Bacteria; kingdom Pseudomonadati; phylum Bacteroidota; class Chitinophagia; order Chitinophagales; family Chitinophagaceae; genus Pseudobacter; species Pseudobacter sp. Next base: position 24,230 of record NZ_JBQCGW010000036.1, read on the forward strand.
CGCTGGTAAAATTCAAATGGGTTTCCAAACAGGATGCCGGTAACGAAAGGATGAAAGAAATTTCTACCTATATCGCCGACGGAGCCATGGCTTTTCTCAAAGCAGAATGGAAGATCCTGGGTTATTTTGTAGTGGTTGTAGCCCTTCTCCTTGGATTCATGGCCACCTCCAACCCTCACTCTCACTGGTCAATCGCCATTGCATTTGTTATCGGAGCATTCTTCAGCGCCCTCGCAGGTTATATTGGTATGCGCGTGGCCACCAAGGCTAACGTACGCACTGCCAATGCAGCCCGTACCAGCCTGAGCAAGGCACTCAATGTGAGTTTCACCGGCGGTGCCGTGATGGGACTGGGTGTGTCCGGCCTCGCTGTACTGGGTCTGGGTGGTCTCTTTATTATAATCAAAGCCCTGCTGGTTCCGGATGGTTCTTCCGTGAACAGTGCCGACATGGTGAAAGCCATCGAAGTACTGACCGGTTTCTCCCTGGGTGCTGAATCCATCGCCCTCTTCGCCCGCGTGGGTGGAGGTATCTACACCAAGGCTGCCGACGTTGGCGCTGACCTGGTTGGTAAAGTGGAAGCAGGCATCCCTGAGGATGACCCCCGCAACCCCGCCACCATCGCGGATAACGTGGGCGATAACGTAGGTGACGTGGCAGGTATGGGCGCCGATCTTTTCGGTTCTTATGTTGCTACTGTACTTGCTACCATGGTACTGGGACAGGAAACCATCGCAGAAGATGCGTTCGGTGGTCTCAGCCCTATCCTCCTCCCGATGCTGATCGCAGGCCTCGGTATCCTTTTCTCCATTGTAGGCACCTGGTTCGTTCGCATCAGCGATTCAGCCGGTATCAGCACCACCGCTGTGCAGAAAGCCCTCAATATGGGTAACTGGGGATCCATCGTACTTACAGCCATCGCTTCTGTTGGACTGGTGTACTGGCTGATGCCTGAAACCATGAGCCTCCGCGGTCATGAGTTCACCAAATGGGGTGTGCTCGGCGCCATCGGTGTTGGTCTGGCAGTAGGCACCCTCATGAGTATCATCACTGAATATTATACGGCCATGGGTAAACGCCCTGTGCTGAGCATCGTTCGTCAGTCAGGTACGGGCCATGCCACCAACGTGATCGGTGGTCTGGCAGTAGGTATGGAGTCTACGCTCCTCCCTATCCTGGTACTGGCCGGTGGTATCTATGGTTCTTATGCCTGCGCAGGCCTGTATGGTGTTGCCATTGCAGCTGCCGGTATGATGGCCACCACCGCTATGCAGCTGGCTATCGACGCCTTCGGCCCTATCGCCGATAACGCCGGTGGTATCGCTGAAATGAGTGAGCTCCCTAAAGAAGTCCGTGAAAAGACCGACGTACTGGATGCAGTAGGTAACACTACAGCGGCTACCGGTAAAGGTTTTGCCATCGCTTCTGCAGCCCTCACCGCACTGGCCCTCTTTGCCGCCTATGTGGGCGTGATCAAGAACAATGGTTATGATCTCGGAGACGCGATCAATATCTATAAAGCCGATGTACTGGCCTCCCTCTTCGTAGGAGCCATGATCCCATTCATCTTCTCTGCACTGGCCATCCGCGCGGTTGGACAGGCAGCCATGGCAATGGTGGAAGAAGTTCGCCGCCAGTTCCGCGAAATCCCCGGCATCATGGAAGGAAAGGGCAAGCCCGAGTACCAGAAATGTGTGGCCATCTCTACTGACGCCAGCATCAAGAAAATGCTGCTGCCCGGCGCTATCGCTATCCTCTCCCCCATGATCATGGGCTTTGCCTTCGGTCCTGAAGCCCTCGGTGGTTTCCTTGCAGGTGCTACCGTGAGCGGTGTACTGATGGGTATGTTCCAGAACAATGCCGGTGGTGCATGGGACAATGCCAAGAAATCTTTCGAGAAAGGCGTTGAAATCAATGGCCAGACCTATTACAAAAAATCAGAGCCGCATAAAGCTTCCGTAACCGGTGATACAGTAGGTGATCCTTTCAAAGACACTTCAGGTCCTTCCATGAACATCCTCATCAAACTGATGTCGATCGTTTCACTGGTACTGGCACCCACGCTGGCTCAGATTCATAGTTATAAATATGAAGTGAAGGCCCCTGCTAAAAAAGTGGAGCATGCCGTACCTGCTCAGGACGCGATCGTATCTGCTGCGGATAATGCAGCGGTGTACACAACAAATTAATTCCGGATTTTTTTTGGGGAATTGATGGATTATATCCCCGGGAATTTTATCTTTGTTGTCCATAACTAAGCACTATATCATACCAAATACCAAAAGTCCCTGTATTTCCATACGGGGACTTTCTTTTTAGATCCCCCTCCGCTCCTCCTTTCTTCTCCCCGCTTGTTGAAATTATCTTGGCGTTATCCACATATTGGTACAAATTGTAGGAGCTTCTTAACAATTTATTACGAAACATGTCGTAAATTGGAACAAATCATTTCATTGGTTATGGCAAACACAAAAACCATCAAACCCACAGAGAGCGAACTGGAGATCCTGAATGTACTGTGGGAGCGCGGAACCGCCAGTGTTCGTGAAGTTCACGAGGAGCTGCTGAAAGTCAAAGAAGCAGGATACACCACCACCCTCAAACTGATGCAGATCATGCATGAGAAAGGACTGGTGAAGAGAGATGACAGCGTGAAAACGCATATCTATCAGGCTACCGTGAGCCGGGAGAGGACCCAGAAATACCTGATGGGCAAGATGATCGATACGCTGTTCAGCGGATCATCCACCGCCCTGGTAATGCAGGCCCTGGGTAATCACAAAGCTTCACCCGAGGAACTGGAAGCTATCCAGCAAATGATCAACAACCTGAAAAAACAGTAGAAGGATGAACCAAGTCTACCAATCCGCTTTCCTCAAAGCATTGGGATGGTCATTAATAGACAGCTTGTGGCAATTTGGAGTGCTGTGGTTATTATATGTACTGCTGACTGCTAATGGAAAACGCTACCAATCCCACCAGCGGCATACGATTGCCCTGTTATCCCTGGCCGGAGGTTCACTCTGGTTCCTGGTATCACTGGTGATCAATTTCTATAAGGCCGCCGCCGCTCCTGCCGTGATCACCTGGCAGGGTGCCGATGCTCCCGTGATGGATTATGGTATCCTTGGTAATACTTCCCGCCTCATAGAACCGGCGCTTCCCCTTCTTTCCATTGGTTATCTGCTGGCAGCCGCCTGGTTATTCATTCGATTCTACTACCGTTTTCATCATACAAAACAATTACTGAAAGCCGATATGGTGAAGGCATCGCCTGAACTGCGCGTATTCCTTCAAACGGCCGCCGCCCGGATGGGTATCAAAAAGAATGTGGCGATCTGGCTCTCTGCCGCAGCAGAAGCCCCCATGACACTGGGTTTCTGGAAACCTGTGATCCTGCTGCCCATTTCCATCGTGAACCACCTCAGCCTGCAACAGACAGAAGCTATCATTCTGCACGAGCTGAAACATATCAAGCGCAACGATTATTTCATCAATATTTTAATGGCCTGCGCAGACGTGGTGCTGTTCTTCAATCCGTTTGCCCGCTGGATCGCACAGGATATCCGCCGCGAACGCGAGAACAGCTGCGACGATCTGGTGCTGCAGTTCCGGTACGATCCCGCGCTGTATGCAAGCTCGCTCCTGATCCTGGAGCAGCAACGCTCCGCCCGTCCCAACCATTTTGCTGTGGCAGCAACCGGCAACAAAACACCAGCCCTGCTGCATCGTGTAACACGCATCTTGCACCAAAAGCAGGTAAGCACGCCCGTTAGCCACCGCATGATCGCTTATTTCCTCACGGCCGTCCTCTTCGGTTTCATTGCCCTTTCCAATCCCGGCAACGTGATCGTTAAGAAGATATACCCTGTGGTATTCAGCGGCGAAGCCAATGCACAGTTCGCCTCCTATATTCCAGAGAATGAAGAACCGGCTCCCATTGAAAAGCCTGTTGTTACTATAAAAAAGAAGCTGACAGGTACTCCGCAACCTGTGGCAGACAGCCCCTCCATCACCGGTATCAGTATGCTGAACCCGGCAGAAGCCGAGCAGGTGATGCAGGTGGCAAACGGCATCCAGCTGGCATCGATGGCGCAAGACCAGCAGGCCCTTCAGTTCCAGGTGCAAGGCACCCTGGTGATAAATGTAGGAGTGCAGGTTGAGAACAGGGATTTCACCATGACCAGTCAGCGTCCCATGTTCTACGCAATTGCTGAAAATTCTGCCGAGATCAAACCGTATGTTCCCCGCAGCAACTTTGCCTACCAGTACATGGAAGACAGCGCTTCACCCAAAATATACGTAGCCCCGCAACTTCAGCAGGAAGCCAAACTGGCCATCCAGCGCGCGCTGGCAGAACTGGACCAGGTGGATTGGGCGAAACTGGAAAAAGAACTCGTAAACAAAGGCATCAACCTTGGCAGCGCCCAGATCCGCCAGGAACTGCACCGCGCTTTCATGGAGATCACCTGGAAGCGTATCTGCGAAGGCAGCGTAACTCCGGCTGATAATGTACGTGAGATCTATGCCAAAGCCATGGCCGACTGGCAAAGAAAACTGGAGCGTTTTCAGCATGACCGCGCCAGAAAGCAGGCAGAAAAGGTGCGCTTACAAACTCAGATCGTGGAAGAACGCATCCTGGAGAATATAAAAGAAGAGCAGAAGAACGCTGTCAGGAAAGCCGTGATCGATATCTAATTGCCCATTACCAGACATTTTTCGGGCAGGAGCTCCCGTATTTGTTTCCGATGATGAATCCCACCAGGATCTCATGGGTCCCCTTACTTACCGTGTTCAGTCGCGTTGTAGTATAATCATACGCATACCCGATATTGAGCGCATTGGAAATATTCAATCCCAGCATCGCTGCAAAACCCTCCCCTGTTCTGTAACTGATACCTCCCCAAACCTGGTCGAGGTACTGCAATTTCATATTGAGGTCCACCTGCACCGGCAATGGCCGGATATATTTCACCA
>NZ_JBQCGW010000037.1:0-18427 GCF_051955275.1 Pseudobacter sp.
TCAGCTGAATGGCGGAAGTGGACCTGCCTGCTTCTTCGAAATAGGATTTGAGCTTGTCTTCTGTTGCGCCTTTCTTGCGGAATACGATGATATTGCTGACGGAATAATTGCGTTGTAAGAATTTATAAATACCTGTGCAATGCGTCATCAGGGTGGAGCTCAGCATCACATAGTTGGGGTTATTGCTGGCACCGGCTTCGTTGGGGAGATTGGCATTGATGAATGGAACGCTCAGTTGGTTAGCCAGGTAGGCCAGTTGGGCGGCTTCATTCACATTCACGTGCCCGATGAGCAGGTCGGCTTCCTTCACTTCATCACTGGCAATCAGGTCTGTGAATTTTTTGGATACGCTGCGGGTATCATACACAAAGAGATCGATCTTCAGGCCTTCCTTGCGGAGGGAGTCCACGGCCAGTTGGGCGCCTTCGTAAAATTCAAGTCCCGGGTTGATGAATTTCGGGAATGATTTCGCGTAGCGGTAATTGCCGGCGGCATCAAAAGCGGAATCAAGGTAAAGCGGGGAGAAGAGTGCAATACGGTATCTCGCCTTCACTGTGTCTTTAACGGGTTCCGGTGCGAATACGGTATCCACCTGGGCCGTTGACACAATAGATTGCAATAATGCAAATACGGACAGTAATGCAATGATGCCAATTCGTTTCATCTGAGATCGGTTTGTTTTTCCAGGATCAGAGGCCCTGTCAACCACTAGAGGGTTATTCCCACTCGATGGTTGCAGGCGGCTTGCTGCTGATATCATATACAACGCGATTGATGCCTTTCACATTGTTGATGATATCATTGGAAATAAATGCCATGAACTCATAAGGCAGGTGTGCCCAGTCGGCGGTCATACCATCCACGGAGGTCACTGCGCGCAGGGCTACAGTGAATTCGTAGGTCCTTTCATCGCCCATCACACCAACACTCTTCACGGGCAACAGGATAGTTCCTGCCTGCCAAACCTGGTCATAGAGATTATAATCCTTCAAGCCCTGTACATAACGGTAATCTGCATCCTGCAATAATTGTACCTTTTCGGGAGTGATCTCGCCCAGGATCCTGATGGCCAGGCCTGGTCCGGGGAAAGGATGACGGTTGAGCAGGTCTGCCGGAATGCCCAGTTCCTTACCCACACGTCTTACCTCGTCCTTGAAAAGAAAACGGAGAGGTTCTACCAGTTCCAGTTTCATGGTATCAGGAAGTCCGCCCACATTGTGGTGGCTCTTGATAGTCACGGATGGACCGTGAACACTCACGCTCTCGATCACATCAGGGTAGATAGTGCCCTGCCCGAGCAGTTCAACGCCTTCGATCTTATTGGCTTCTTCCTGGAAAACGTCGATGAAGAGCTTTCCAATGGTCTTGCGTTTAGCTTCAGGATCGGTTTTGCCGGCGAGCTGGGAGTAGAAAAGCTCTTTGGCATCGATGCCTTTTACATTCAGACCGATGGATTTATAGATATCCAGTACCTGCTGGAATTCGTTCTTGCGGAGCACGCCATTGTCAACGAAAATACCGTACAACCTGTCGCCAATGGCACGGTGGATCAGGGTTGCGGCAACAGTTGAATCCACACCACCACTGAGGGCCATGATCACTTTGCGGTTGCCGATCTGCTCTTTCAGTCTGTTGATGGTGTCTGTGGCAAAGTGTGCAGGCGTCCAGTCCTGGCTGACCCCGCAGATATTCACGAGGAAATTCTTCAGGATCTTCTTGCCTTCGATGCTATGATACACTTCCGGGTGGAACTGTACGCAGTAGAGCGGGTTTGGACCTGCATCCTGTTTGAAGGCAGCGTAGGGGATGCCTTCAGTAACGCCCAGTACGGAGAATCCGGCGGGGAGCTCCAGTACGGAATCGCTATGGCTCATCCATACCTGGGAATTGTCCATGATATCATTCAGGAGAACATCGTTGGTCTTTTTCTGGAAGAGAGCACGGCCGTATTCGCGTTTATCGCTTTTGGCAACATGGCCGCCGAATTTTTTGGCGGTGAGCTGTGCTCCATAACATACGCCCAGTACAGGCACTTTTTCATTGAAGCCGGCAATGTCCACATCCGGGGCATTGGGGTCGTTCACAGAAAAAGGGGATCCGGAAAGAATGATGCCCTTCAGAGAGGGATCGAACTGGATCTTACTGTGAAAAGGAACAATTTCGCAATAAACATTGGCCTCACGCACGGCCCTGGCTATCAACTGAGTATATTGACTTCCGAAGTCTAAAATGAGTATCTTTTCCGTCATGGTGCTGCGAAGGTAAGAAAACGGCAGGAGCTTTCAAGGGGTGTAACATTTTACAGCATGCTGCGTCAAATAGGTTGGCAGGGCGCTATTAAATCGCCAACTTTGAGCAGCTAAAAACCAAACTGAACATGAAAAAAATTCTTCTGTTAACACTTCCCGTTATCCTGATCCTGGGTGCGTGCAACTTTGTAGGCGGTAAAAAGGTCCGTGGAAAAGGATCCGTTACCACTACAGACCGCTCCGTTGGATCATTCAGCGGCGTGAGCTCCAGCGGCTCATTTGATATTTACGTTTCTTCCGGACCGCAGGCTGTTAAGATCGAAGCGGAGGAAAACCTCCTTCAATATATTGAGACTGAAGTGCGCGATGGCATTCTGCGTGTTCGCACCAAAGACGGGTACAGGCTTCGCCCCAATAAAGACGTAAAGATCTTTGTGACCAATCCCACTTTTAATAAGATCCATAGCTCCGGTTCCGGCAATATCATTGGCGAGAACAAGATCAGCTCCAGCGAAAAGCTGGAGGTGAGTGTGAGCGGCAGCGCCGATGTGAAGCTGGAAGTGGATGCTCCTGAAGTGGAGTCTTCCATCAGCGGCAGCGGCAATACCGATCTCAGAGGCAATACCAGGATCTTCGAAACCAGGATCAGTGGCAGTGGAAATGTGAATGCCCTGGAACTGATGAGCGAAGAAACAACTGTAAAGATCAGCGGTAGTGGCGATGTAAGCGTGTTTGCCAGTGTGAAACTGAAAGTGAATGTAACCGGTAGCGGTGATGTGAGGTATAAAGGAAATGCTACGGTGGAAAGCAAGATCACCGGTGGCGGCGGGGTGACCAAGGTGGAGTAAAGAACAGTATTCCGTATTTGAGATAGGTACATAAACAAATGAGACTGTTGCGATATTGGCAACAGTCTCATTTGTTTACTATATTTCTAATCTTAGGATTACCTGGCGGTAGTGATTGATGCTTCTGTTAAACATTCTTTACTCTTCACCGTCCCGCTTTAGAACAACAGTAGCTGCTGGCGTCTGTGGATATAATAATTTAATTGTATTAAACCAATAAAACAGCGCCTCCCCACTTTTTACAAACTTAATTTTCTTGTTCAAGAAATTGTATTCTGAATGAGTGATTAAGCTGGCTTTCATATCAAAGGTAGTCTTGTCAAATCGGAGTAATGGCCCACTCTCCTCTTTCAAAATATAGGCGGCCAGATAAGCAGCCTTTGCAGTAGAAAGTAAGGCATCTTCTAACTTATATCCCTTTTTATCGAAAACAAAATGTGTGAATTGATTAATGCCTGTTATCAATTCCTTTAACTTTTCTTCATTGCCGGGTGTGGACTTTTGGCCAATCGCAAGCAACATGGCTGTATCTATCGTGTCTTGTAATACCTGGTCAACGGAAGTAATCCCACGTTCTGCCCTATATTGTATTTCAGCGGTAGCAGCAGTGTGATAGGCCTTGCGGACCAGTTCTACATCATCAATATGGTCAAATAAATTACCTACGTCGAAAAGCTGTTTAATGATTTCCCGTTCTTTCCTGACAAAATAGGGTACACCTGTGGTACATGGAGCAAAGGCCACCATTTTATCACCAGTGATTGAATTGATGCAGGGTACCCTGACATTGACATGATCTCCATCGTGTTGCACCCAGGTACTGATTATCGGCCTGTCTACCGTAGCAGGGTAAGGATTTTCTGCAAAAAGTACATCTAACAATATTTCAGACTCCGGGTTCTGAATCACCTGGTTATCCTTTTTATTTGGCCTGTTGGAGGTATAGAAGAATTTATAATGTGCTTTGGGGATTTCGCCTTTATAGCTACGCCGGTCATCTAATTCCATCCGGCTAAAAGAACTACTTACGGCAACTTTGGCCAGATAGGTTTCCAATTTCTCCCTGGTTATGTCCACAGGCACAACGATATCTATATCCACTGAAAATCTTCGTGGCTCATTCATTAATATAACCAGACTTGTTCCTCCTTTGAAGATGAATGACAGTTTACTTAATTGTAACTGTTCGACCAGATGAAGTGCGTAAATCATTTTTTCGATCAAAGCTGGGTCCCTTCCAGACTCTTGTCGCTTTAGTTCAAGCCAATCGGCGGAAAAAGAGTTTGCATGTATCATTCAACAAGATTGTGGGGTATGTCAGTAGTTGCCAGGATGAGATCCTTCAACTCTCTTGCTTTATTACGGCGTTTAGCGTATTGAAGCAATTTTGCAAAGTCAACTGCGAAACGGTGATATGCATTATTTAGCATAACCGAAAATTCACTTCCTGAAAAGGTTGAATAGAACGATGGCTCACAAAATATGTCTACCAATATTTTCTCAAGTGTAGGAAGTATATAACCTTCTGCAGGTTCTAAAGGTGCTCTACTCAACAATTTTTTAAGAAAATATGTTGGTGTCGTGCGGTTAGCATATTCCAGGTAATCTTGATGTCGCGCTTTAATGGGAAAACCAATTCCGCTAATAGCATTTTCCCACACTAAATCAAATGCATCATTTTCTACTTCTATCACATCCCATGAGCGTGCTGGTTGGTGTAACATGAGATCGTTCAATTTCTGAGTGTTCCAAACACATGCACGAATGTCTGGATAAGCTTTGATGATTCTTTTATAGATTTTTATTCCATTATCAGATGCTGAGATTTTAAAGGTGGGTTTAATTCGTATTGTAAAAATTCCACGTTTTACCGATTGAATGATGCCGCGTTGCTTTAACTCATGAATGCGCCAACGAAAAGTAGCCATCTTTAGGTCTGGCTCCCATTCTTTAAAAAATGAAAACAACTCATCACTAGAGAAGGTATCCCTCCCTAAAAACTTTTCTGCTAATTTGGTACTATAATTATTGATTATCAATTTTATATAACTATTTAATTATTTGGCAAAAATTTGATTTCAAATATTTACCAAATCTATTAATTATTTGGCATTTTATTGAAATCAAATATTTGATATTATTTTCAAAAATTGGCAAATGTTGGAACCTATAATTAGGCAATTTCCATACAAAACCAAGCCACTTCAAAGCAAAAAAGGGAGAGATTTTCGTTACAAAGTTTTAAAAACGTAACAAAAATATTTAATGTGTTGGAAATTAATAGAAGTAGCGCTACATGGAACTTTGAAAGCCTGACTTTCAAAGTTCACGTTTTTGATCACAGGTTTACATACTTCACCCTGATCCAGATATTCCGGTTCCTGCCCTTATCATCCGTGCAGGAGATCTTCACCGGTCCTTCTGCAGGTATAAAGAACTGTTTGCTCTTTACATCGGCAGCCTTGTAGAATTTATCATCGATATACCAGAATACTTTCCCCACGTCGTTGCCCACATTACAGGTGAGTTGCAATGGCTCGGGATTTTTCTTGCTGATCAGGTACTCAGCGCCATTCTTGGGGAAGGTGATCACCGGTGCACCGCCTGCAAATACCCGCTCACAATTGGGATTATGCGGCGGGATCTGAACATACATGATATGGTGCTCGTCAAAGTAATGCTGTATCTCAGGGCTCACGATCTTGTACCATTTCTTTTTATAGCCCGATTCCGGCTGACAGGTTTTGCAGTAAGACATCTTTTCATCGGGTGAAACGGCCATCTCCTCCTGGTTGCTGCAGGTCTGTGTACCGGAGATCAGCGGAATGAAATAATCGGTAACGGTACTGCTGCAATGATCTGAAGGAGGCATGCCGGTTTCGGAACAAACCATTCTCACTTCAACATCCTTTGGTTGGGTGAACCACTCCTGGTCACTGTCGTAATCAATGGTATTGAAGATGCGGAAAAGCAGGGGCGTGGCCACGTTCGCGCCGCTCAGTTCGGGAATGCCAAGGGCCGAAAAGTTTCCTACCCAGACACCTACCGTATAATTCTTATTGTAACCGATGCTCCAGGCATCGCGGCGGCCATAACTGGTGCCGGTTTTCCATGCGATCCTGGGCATGCGTTCCGTGCTCTGCCAGTTGAGCGGAAAGTCCGGGCGGTTCACCTTGCTCAGGGTTTCATTGATCATATAGGTAGCAGCAGGAGAGAGGATCTTCCGGGAGATGACTGCATTCCTGGTGGTATCGGGTTTGGTATAATTCGGCCTGATATATTTTCCATCGTTGGCAAAAATAGTGTAGAGGCCGGTGAGCTCCTGCAGGTTGGAGCCGCATCCGCCGAGGATCAGCGAAAGCCCCAGTTTCTTCTGGTCTTTACGCACCTGCATAAAATCGCAGCTACTGAGGGCCTGTATGAATTTATCTTTCCCCAGCCACTGCAATCCTTTTACAGCGGGTATATTCAGGCTATGTTCCAGGGCATACTCCATGGTTACGAAACCATTGAATTGTTTATCGTAGTTCTCGGGAGCATAACCGCCATAGTTCACGGCTACGTCCGTCATTACAGTTTTTGGCGTGAGCAGCCCTTCATCGATACACATCCCGTAAAGCAGGGGTTTGAGCGTGCTGCCCGGCTGCCGGATGGCTTTGGCGCCGTTCACCTGCCCGCCATCAGTGGTATCGTAGAAATTGGCGCTACCCAGATAAGTGATCACATTATGTGTATGGTTGTCAATGATCACAACAGCTGCATTTCGGATATTCTTCAACGTTAGAGAGCGGCTGTAATCCTCCACGATCTTCTCTATCTTAAGCTGGGTATTGAGCTCTATATTGGTATGAATGATATCGCTGCCGTTCTTTTGCAGCTGGTAAGCAAGGTGAGGGATCAGTTTGGGCGCTTCCTGCCGGGTGGCATTGAGTGGCTCGTCCAGCGCATCTTCGATCTCTTTTTCCGTGAACACTTTATCCGCCGCAAATTTCCGCAACCAGCGGTTCCGCTCTTCCACGATCTTATCATTGTTCTTCCCCATAACCAGGGAGGAAGGACGGTTAGGAATAATACTTAAAGCAGTGATCTCTGCCAGGGAAAGATGATCGGGGTTCTTTTTGAAATACAGGGTGGAGGCGGATTTAACGCCCTGCAGGTTACCGCCGTAGGGTACCAGATTCAGGTAGAGCTGCAGGATCTCGTCCTTACTGTATTTCCATTCCAGCTGGCAGGCGCGGAACATTTCCCTCAACTTGTTAAAGTAGGTGCGGCGTTTGGGTTCAAGTGCCCGGGCCACCTGCATGGTGATGGTGGAAGCGCCGGAAGTTCTTTTCATCCGGAAGATATTTTTGGTCATCGCACGCAGGATCGCTGCGCCATTTACACCGGGGTGATAGTAAAAATACCTGTCTTCTTTTTCAATGATGGTCTTTCTCAACAGCGGGGAGATCTCTTCCAGTTCAGTTTTCATTCTCCATTGCTGATCCTTTGTGAGGTAAGCATGGATCACTTCTCCTTTATTATCGGTGATGATGGTAGAGTAGTCTACATTGTCGGGGACCGGGAAGATCCGGTTGAGTAACAGGAAAAGCAGGAACGCGGCAATGCCGCTCCAGGCAAGCCTTTTGGCCCATTTCAATAAACGCGGTCCGTACTTTTCTTTCATGTCAGCATGCTGCGTTGTGATACAGATGCAAGGTATCACCATTTCGCTGGTTTCTTTTCATGAATTAACAAATACTTATCTCCGCAAATTTGCACCTGCCTGTGCCCGTTATGTACCTTAACATTACAATCCTTTTTATGGGCCAGACAAGCCTTCCCCCTTAGTTATACACATTCCATCCCGCATAGCTTTCAACCTACAAACAAAAAACATATTTTTGGCCCCATAATATCTTTCCTATATGCGTAAACACCTGTATGCTGTTGCCACCCTGCTGATATTAACTGTAATATCGGCCTGTAACAGAAGTGTTGTTAACCTGGATTACACCAATGCAAAAGATGAAGTATCGCCATTAGGCAACCTGGTGTTCCGGTTCGATAAATCCCTTGTACCTGATTCCCTGCTCAACCGCTGGGACTCTACCGAGTATGTATCTTTCTCTCCAAAGATCCATGGCCGCTTCCGCTGGGAAGGGCCGGACCAACTGGTATTCTCACCGGCCCAGGCATTGCCGCCGGCTACCAGCTTTTCCGCCTCTCTGAAAAACGACCTGTTGCAGTACAGCAAACTGGGACGAATAGGAAAGTCCGATGTGAAATTCTCCACGCCGGCGCTGAAACTGGATAATACCAATGTAACCTGGGTCCTGGATGGCAGTACAACCGCCACGCCACAGGTTGATCTCTATTTCAACTACCAGGTGAACCCCAACAGCATCAAGGATAAACTGAAGCTTACACTGGGAGGTAACCCTGTTAACTACTCCGTGGTTACGCTCAGCAATGATAGTCGCGTTACCCTGAAACTGCAGGGGGTTAAGCAGGAAGATAAAGACCTGGAAGTGAAACTGGCCCTGGATAAAGGCCTGGTCCCTGAAGGTGGCACCAACGGTACTGCTGAAGTGATAGAGAACAATCTTTTCATCCCTTCTCCTTTCAATCTTACCATTAACGATATTTCTGCCGAGCATGATGGTTCCGGTGGCATCGTATACGTGCGCACCAGCCAGCAGATCCAGCTGAGCAATCTTGCTTCCTTTATTAAGTTCGACCCGGCAGTGAAATTCACCGTTGCGGAAACTGAAGATGGTTTCTCTATCAGCAGCGATCAGTTTGCCTCCGATAAATCATATGTGCTCACCCTGCAGAAAGGCCTTCGTGGCCGCATCGGAGGTACACTCCGTGAGCAATACGACGGAAACGTTGCCTTCGGTGAACTGGAGCCCAGCATCGGCTTTGTAAATAAGAAAGGTATGTACCTGGCTTCCAAAGGCAACCAGAACATAGAAGTGAAGATCACCAACGTACCGAAAGTGAAAGTGGTGATCTCCAAGATCTATGAAAGCAATATCCTGGTGGCACAACGCTATGGTTACTCTCCCCGCAATACAGGAGGCTATAGTGATGGCGAGGAATACTATTATTCCGATTACTCCAATGATCTCACCATGGGTGATATCATTTATGAAAAAGAAATAGAAACAAGAAGCCTGGAGAAATTCGGTAGCAGCCGTCTCTTTAAAATGAATATCGAAGACAGGTTGCCTGAATTCAAAGGCATCTACCATATCATGATCCGCTCCGCCACCGATTACTGGGTGAACGATAGCCGATTGATCTCCAAATCAGATATCGGTCTGATCGCAAAGGAAGGCAATGGTAAGATCATTGTATTCGCCAACTCCATTCAAACGGCGCAGGCTGTGAATGGTGTGAACATTGTGGCCTACGGCAATAACAACCAGGTACTGGGAACTGCCGCCACCAATGCGGAAGGTGTGGCCGAGATCGCGCTGAGCCGTAAAGAATTTGCAGGTTTCAGACCAGCCATGATCATCGCAAAGACTGCGGAGGATTTCAACTTCCTTCCTTTCAATACCACATCTGTAAACACTTCCCGTTTTGAGGTGGGTGGCAAACGCACCAACAGCACCGGCCTGGATGCCTTCATCTATCCCGAGCGCGATATCTACCGCCCGGGTGAGAAAGTGAATTTCTCCGTGATCATCCGCGACAGGCAGTGGAAATCTCCCGGTGAACTGCCGGTGAAACTGAAATTCCTCCTGCCGAACGGAAAGGAGATGAAGAACTTTCGCAAATCACTCAATGCACAGGGCTCACTGGAAGGTGATGTGGAAATTCCCGTATCCGCCATTACCGGTAACTATGTGCTGGAAGTATACACCAGCAATGATGTATTGCTGGGCAGCGAAACCTTCAATATTGAAGAGTTTGTGCCAGACAGGATCAAGGTATCGGCAACGCTGGATAAAACAAGCCTCGCGCCTGGTCAGACTGGCAACCTTGCCATCAATGCCGTGAATTTCTTCGGGCCTCCCGCTGCCAACCGCAAGTATGAGGCAGAGATCCAGGTGAGATCGAAATATTTCAGCCCTAAAAAATACCGTGGTTACGATTTCGGTATCCAGAATATCGGGGTATCGCTGGATAAGGATGTAAAGGAAGGAAGCACGGATGCCAATGGTAATGCAGCCGTTTCCTATGCGGTTCCTGAGATGTTCAAAAATGCAGGCGTGCTGCAGGCTACATTCTATACAACTGTATTTGATGAAACCGGCAGACCGGTAAGTAAGAATACCAGTGCAGATATCTTCACGCAATCGCAGTTCTTCGGCATCGGAGGTGATGGTTTCTGGTATTATCCGCTCAACCAGGCTATCCGCTTCCCGCTGATTGCACTGGATAAGAGCGAGAACCTGCTCAGCGGTGCAAAGGCCCAGGTGAAAGTGATCAAGAAGGAATACAGGACCGTGCTCACGCGTGACGGTGATTATTTCCGCTACACTTCGCAACGCGATGATAAAGTAGTGGCTGATCAACAGATCAATGTTACCGGAGAACAGGCTGCATACAACTTTACGCCCCGCTCTCCAGGCAGTTATGAACTGCGTGTATCCATCCCCGGTGCATCGGCCTATGTAAGCAAAGAGTTTTACAGTTATGGCTATTGGGGTGGAGATAACAACTCCTTTGAAGTGAATACGGAAGGGAATATCGATATCTCCGTAGATAAGACCAGCTACCAGACCGGCGAGAGTGCGAAAGTGCTTTTCAAGACTCCGTTCAGTGGCCGGATGCTGATCACCATGGAAACAGATCATGTGATCTCGCATCAGTATGTGAATGTGGAGAACCGCACTGCCTCCGTTGACCTCAAACTCAGCGCAGCGCACCTCCCCAATGTATATGTCACTGCCACGCTCATCAAACCGCATGAGGTAAGCGATATGCCGCTCACCGTGGCGCATGGCTTCCAGAGCATCCGCGTGGAAGAGACTGCCCGTAAGATCCCTGTGCAGATCGTTGCATCGCAGGCGGTCCGTTCCCGCACGCATCAGACCATCAAGGTGAAAGCAGCTCCCGGCAGCTTTGTTACCCTGTCTGCTGTTGACAATGGCGTACTGCAGGTGAGCAATTTCAAAACGCCTGATCCATATAACCACTTCTATGCAAACCGAGCACTGGAAGTGAATGCATATGACCTCTATCCTTTACTGTTCCCTGAACTGCGCGCAAGGCTGAGCAGCACCGGTGGTGACGGCGAAATGGATATGAACAAACGCACCAATCCCATGCCAGCCAAACGCGTGAAGATCGTTTCTTACTGGAGTGGTATCAAGCAGGCCGATGGTAGTGGCGAAGCAACCTTTGAATTCGATATACCTCAATTCAGTGGTGAAGTGAGACTGATGGCTGTTGCCTATAAGAATGAAAGCTTCGGCAGCGGTGAAACCAATATGAAAGTGGCCGATCCGATTGTACTCAGCACGGCGCTGCCAAGGTTCCTTTCTCCGAAAGATACTGTTACTGTTCCGGTGGTGATCACCAATACCACCGCCAAAGCCACTACGGCTTCTGCTACACTCACCGTGAGCGGACCGCTGCAGGTGGTGGGAGCGAAGAGCCAGTCGGTAAGCCTGGGCGCCAACAGCGAGAACAGGGCCATCTTCCAGGTGGTAGCTGCTCCTTCGGTGAGTATCGGCAAAGTGAGAGTGGATGTACAGGGACTGGGCGAGAAATTCTCCGATGAAACCGAGATCAGCGTGCGTCCCGCATCACCACTGCAATTGCAGACAGGCAGCGGCTCGGTGGTGAACAGCAATGTGCAGAAACTGAATATCCCGCTCAATGATTTCATGCCAGGTTCCGTGGATTATTCACTGGTGATCAACCGCTCGCCGGCACTCGACCTTGGTAAACAGTTCCGTTACCTGGTGCATTATCCATACGGATGTACAGAACAAACGGTGTCAGTTGCCTTCCCTCAATTGTATTACAGTGACCTTGCTGAACAGATGCAGCTGAAGAACAGTACTGCCAAATCCAGCGCCAATTACAATGTGCTGGAAGCAATCCGTAAGATCAAACTGCGTCAGTTGTATTCAGGCGCCATCACATTGTGGGATGGAGAGGGAACGGAGAACTGGTGGACCAGCGTGTATGCCGCCCATTTCCTGGTGGAAGCGCAGAAAGCAGGTTTCGATGTAAACAAGAATGTACTGAATGGTGTGCTCGGGTTCATCAACAACAAACTGAAGAACCGTGAAACCATCGAGTATTATTATAACCAGAACCAGAAGAAGAAGATCGCTCCCAAAGAAGTGGCCTATTCATTATATGTACTGGCATTGGCAGGTAAGGCCAATGTTCCAGTAATGAACTATTACAAGAGCAATGCCCAGCTGTTAAGCCTGGATTCAAGATACCTGCTCTCCGTGGCCTATGCTGTGGCAGGTGATAAGGGCAAGTTCAGGGAGATCCTGCCAGGATCCTTTACCGGTGAGGTTTCTGTGGCGCAGACAGGTGGCAGCTTCTACTCCGATATCAGGGATGAAGCCATTGCGCTCAGCGCGCTGATAGATGCCGATCCCGGCAATCCGCAGGTAGGTGTGATGGCAGGTCATGTGGCCAGCCTGATGAAACAGCGTTACTGGTACAGCACGCAGGAGTGTGCATTCAGCTTCATAGCCCTGGGCAAGATGGCGAAGGCTGCCAACAAAGCCACCGTTACAGCTGAAGTGAAAGTGAATGGTAAAGTGGTGGGCAGGACCAACGAGAACGGTGCTATCAGGCTCACTGCAGCACAACTGGGCGGAAACAATGTGGAGATTGTAACAAAAGGAGAAGGAAGATTGTATTACTTCTGGCAGAGCGAGGGAATCAGCGTAAGCGGTTCCTACAAAGAGGAAGATAATTTCATCCGGGTGCGTCGCAGCTTTTTCGACCGTTACGGCCGTGCAGTAACTGGCAACAGCTTCAAGCAGAACGACCTGGTGGTAGTGAGGATCACCCTGGAGAAATCTTACGCTGGATCTATCGAGAATATCGCGGTGTCTGACCTGCTGCCTGCAGGTTTCGAGATCGAGAACCCACGTACCAAAGAGATTCCGGGAATGGACTGGATCAAGGATGCAGCCACACCCGAAGCGCTGGATGTGCGTGACGACAGGATCAATCTCTTTGTGAATCTCTACAGCACCAAACAGACCTATTATTATGCCGTAAGGGCCGTATCGCCCGGTGTATTCCAGATGGGACCTGTAAGCGCTGATGCCATGTATAATGGAGAATTCCACAGCTATCACGGAGCAGGCACTATCCGGGTAGATCAATAAGATAACGGTGATAGACACACTAAGGCCTTTACTGACAACGTACGCTTACAATATCATGGGCTCCCTGCACGATGCTAAAGACATCGTGCAGGATGCCTTTTTGAAGTTCATGCAGGCGGATACGGAACATATCGAAGACAAAAAGGCTTACCTGGTGCGTATGGTGATCAACCTGGCCATCAACCAGAAGAACCGGCAGCAGAAACTGATAGACAGTTATCCCGGCGAATGGCTGCCGGAAATGGTAGCCACCGAAGGGGCGGACAGCATCGTCAATACCAAAGATGTGTTGAGTTACTCCCTGCTGGTACTGCTCGAAAAGCTCAATCCCAAAGAAAGGGCCGTCTTCATCCTCAAAGAAGCCTTCGATTACGGTCACGAAGAAATAGCGCAGGTGCTGGAACTGAGCGTGGAGAATTCCCGCAAGTTGCTCAGCCGCGCCAAAACAAAACTCAAAGAACCGGCACCACAGTCGGATTCCAGCGTTCCTTCCGGCTTCCTCGATAAGTACCTGGATGTGATCCGCAGTGGCGATACACCCAGGCTGGAACAGCTCCTGCACAAAGACATCCTGGTGATCTCCGATGGAGGAGGCAAAGCTGTAGCCTTCCGCAATCCGGTTGTTGGTATCCAGAATGTGATCAAGCTCCTGCATGCCATCGAGCATAAATACTATTCAAAATTCCGCGTAGCACAGCATCTTATCAATCATCAGCCTGCGCTCTTCTATTATGATGAAGCGGAGAAACTGGTAACGGTAATGGCGTTTGTGATGGAAAATGGGCAGCTGACCAGCGTATACTTCATGCGTAATCCCGATAAACTGAGAATTTTACAGGAAACTTTTTAAAGGTTGTCACGTTCCGGAATGCTTGTTTGTTATTATATCAAACAAGTAAATTTTATACATATGGAACGTATCAGTTATAGCGAAATGCCCGAGGGCGTTTATGCTACTTTGAAAGGATTACAGGATTATGTGGAGAATTCCGGTCTGGGACATATTCTCATCGGACTCATCAAAATGCGGGTTTCTTATATCAATAGCTGTGCGTATTGCATCGATATGCATTACAAAGATGGTGTTGCGTCTGGTGAAGATCCCAAACGGCTGTATTCACTGCCAGCATGGAGGGAAACTCCTTATTACACGCCCAAAGAGCAGGCGGTACTGGCCTTTGCGGAAGAGCTCACTTATCTTCCTGCCAATAAAAATGCAGATGATATTCATGAAGAGCTGAGCAAATATTACAGCAAGGCGGAGATCATGAATATTACCATGGCTATTATTGCGATCAATACCTGGAACCGTTTCGTGCGTTCAACCGGACCGAAGCCAGGAATGCACAAAGGAGTAGCCCATAAATAATTACTTACGCGAGTGAGCTCCCTGATTATTTGATTACTCTGAACACCGGGTATTGCATATGCCCGGGCTCGTAGTAGGGGGATTGTTTAAAAATGAAATCAAGTTGTGCGTAAGCACTTTTTGCGAAGGCCGTATCCACGGCCTTTTTTTCATTCAGCTGTTTTTGAAGTGCAGGATGCTGGAGGAGATAATCCGCAGCTTTGTCTTCAAACGCATAACTGCTGAATCCTTCTTTCTGCACCAGGATCCCATCGAAGAAGTTCCAGGCGAAATAAGAATCGGGGGCATGCGGCTCCAGTACTTCCACCAGGAAGCGGTTGCCCGGTTGGTCGAGGGGAATATAATAATCTCCCTGGCGGAATGTTTTTGTGATGTGGCGGCTGCTGATTCTTACATCGCTGTTGTTGTGATGTGATTCATAAGGCCGTTGAGAAGCGGTATAACTTTCTATGCGATAGGCTTCCACGGGGAAACTGCTGTCTTTACTCAGCTGTCGCATTTTGATATTGTTCGTCTTCAGCAGGTCGATCACTTTCCACCATCCCTGCGGGATCACATAAGCAACGGGTTTGTCAACGGTTGTTTTGACGTTGTACTGATGGAAATAGGGGATCTCTTTGGTCCAGGGTTTTGAGCGGTCATAGAACAACCTGGGCAGTCCGGATACTTCACTGGGCTTCATGCCGGATTCAAATCCTTTGTAGGTAACGGGAATGGATACCTGCTTATCTGCTTCCCAGGCAATGGGGAAACTGCTTTGTGTTGTGGTTGCTTTTTTTGTCTGGTCTCTCAGGGTTTTGATCTGCGCGCTGTTCTTACTGGTGAATTCAATAAAACATTGCATGAGTGCGTAAGTGGATAACACGCGCTGCGGGTAGCTTTTCAGCATATGCGTTTCGGGAACGAAGGCGAAGGTATGCCATAGAGAGGCGAAGCCACTGCTGTAGCGGGGGCCGTCGAAATAAGCACTGAGGCCTGCTTCCGGCGTTTTACCGGCGAAGTCAACATAAGGGACCAGGTCGTAGCCTTTTGCCTGCATCTGTTTGTAGAGGGCAGGCTCGAAAGTATTGTGAAGGAACTCGCCCATGGCGCCTCCCAGTTTGTTGTGCTGGGAAGTGAGGAGGGTCATGATATGCTGGTAGTCCGCGCCATTGCTCACATGGTTGTCGATGAACACATCGGGATCGCAGGCATGAAAGATTTGGGCAAAGGAACGCGCTTCGCGGGTATCGCATTTGATGAAATCCCGGTTGAGGTCCAGGTTCTGCGAATTGCCCCGGGAGCCGAATTCAGCGGGTCCGTTCTGGTCAACCCGGTAAAAAGGGCTGCGGTTGAGGCATCCTCCGATATTGTACACCGGGATGATAGCGAGTACCACATTACCGGGGAGCTGGTATTTACCGGTGAGGGCGTCGCGTACCAGCAGCATGCTGGCGTCGATACCATCTGGTTCGCCGGGGTGGATCCCGTTATTGACGAGTATGATGCGTTTGTTCTTTTTGCGGAGGCTGGCCAGGTTAGTGTCTTTGTCTTTGGAGACGATCACCAGGTGCAGTGGGAATCCGGCATCGGATGGTCCCATGGTAAGCATGGATACTTCGGCAAAGCGTTTGTCGAGCGCCTGCCACCAGGTTATGATCTCCGGGTACGTGGGTGTTTCCTGTCCGTTACTCTGTTCGTAACGGGTGGTGATGGGCTGGCTGAAGCTGAGGCCTGTGAAAAAGCAGGCAAGGATAAAGAGCAAAGCAGATTTTCGCATAGTAAACCGGGTTGGAGGATAAAAATAGGAAAGCCGGGGTTCTGATGCCGAAAAAAATGCTGAAAACGAAAAAAGTCCCGCCGTGTCAGCGGGACTGATATATTTGAATAAGTTCGGTAGCTTAGTTAGCCAGAGCGTTCACCCTCTTAGCCAGCTTACTTTTCAGGTTAGCTGCTTTGTTACGGTGAATAACGCCTTTCTTTGCGAGCTTGTCGATCAGTGAAGCCACTTCAGGCATTTGCTCACCGGCTTCTTTACCAGTTTTTATTGCCTTCAGGTCACGGATAGCATTGCGCGTAGTCTTTCCGTAATATTTATTTCTTTCGCGACGTTTTGTGGCCTGACGCACATCTTTTTTGGTAGCCTTATGATTTGCCATTTCGTTTCTAAAATTAAGGACGGCAAAGGTAAGAGCTGGAGGGATACTATCCAAACAAGTCTGAAAAAAAGTTCCGGGACAGTTCCAGGCCCGCTGCTGGCAGCTTTGACCTAAACTTCAGATTCTTAGCCATTTACCTTTTGTGATAAATTGAAGGGCGAAGGTACAAAAAATCTGGCTCATTGCCCGAAAACATCCTGTTTATGGCCTGTTTGCGTAAGGATGGCACTGTCAGCGGCAGTGCCGGCATTCTCTTCCACAACCTTCCGGTCCTTTAATTTGTTAATATAACGGACACAGAATTTACCCCTGAATATGGCTGGAATCTCATATGGGCGGGCGTTTCAGCCCTCAGGCAAGTGACTGTCCCAACTTTAATGCAAAAAATAACCTGATCGGCTGTTAATCAGACCAATCGTGGTTATATTTGTAGCCCGAATTTTAAACTTTTTAGATTCAACCGCTTCTTCATGAAGGACTTTTCGTATATCACTAACTCTCATCCTGCCTTTGTAGAGAGTCTATACCAGGATTTTTTGAAAAACCCAGAAGGTGTAGACCCCGAGTTCAGAAAATTTTTTGAAGGTTTTGATTTCGCTGTAGCTGAAGGTAAGGCCGCTGTGAACGGACAAGCCACCAATGGTGTATCGTCTGACTCAGCAACGGCAGCTGCTGGTATCGACTGGAAGAAAGAAGTGGGGGCATACCGCCTCATCATCGGCTACCGTAACAAGGGCCACCTCATTGCAAAGACCAACCCCATCCGCCAGAGAAAGGACCGTGGCGCCAACCTGGAGCTCTCTTTCTACGGACTGTCCGAAGCGGACCTCGATAAACAATTCCAGGCCGGAAACATGATCGGCCTCGGTACAACCACCCTCCGGAATATTCTCACCCACCTGCAGCAGACATATGCCAACCACGTGGGTCTGGAGTTCAAATATATCAGCGACCAGAAGAAGGTTGACTGGCTGACCAATGAAATGGAAAAGAATTTCGGACGTCAGCTCGGTATCGATCAGAAACGCCGCATCCTGGAAAAACTCAACCAGGGCGTGATGTTCGAGAAATTCCTCCATACAAAATATGTAGGACAGAAACGATTCTCCCTGGAAGGTGGCGAATCCACCATTGCCGCACTGGACGCTATCATCAATACCGCCGCCAACGGAGGTGTACAGGAAGTGGTGATCGGTATGGCCCACCGCGGCCGTCTCAACGTACTGGCCAATGTAATGGGCAAAACCTATGAGCAGATCTTCAGCGAATTTGAAGGCACTGCTAAAATGGACCAGACCATGGGCTCCGGAGACGTGAAATATCACCTCGGATATGGCAGCGAAGTAACCACCCCCGATGGCAAGACCATTCATCTCAAACTCATGCCCAACCCGTCCCACCTGGAAGCGGTTGACCCGGTAGTGGTTGGTTTCGCACGCGCCAAAGCAGACGTTCTTTACGAAAGCGATTACGATAAGATCCTCCCCATCCTGATCCACGGCGATGCCAGTATCGCAGG
>NZ_JBQCGW010000038.1:0-6200 GCF_051955275.1 Pseudobacter sp.
GTACCATGTTTTGAGTCTAAACCAATATAATATAACCCTATATGAACCGCATTTTTACACTTCTCTCTTTTTCCCTGGTACTGGCAGCCTGCGGCGGATCCAAGTTCCGCGCTCCGGCAACGGAAGACAAGCCCCTGTTTGCGGCTATCAACGAGTTGATCAAAAGACCTGACAATGCAAAAGCACAGAACGACCTGAAATACTTCTTTGATCAGTCCGTGACCCGCCACGAAGAGGCAGTTGCCGTTTACAGGAATAGTGCAGATCCCGCAAAGTGGGACAGGATGCTGCAAGAGCTGGATGCCCTTCAAAAGATCTACACCGCTACCGTAGCCATCCCCAATGCTACCAGGTTTGTACAACCGAAGAATTACCTGGGTGAATTGCAGGCAACCCGCGAAGACGCTGCAGAATTTTACTACCAGGATGCTATGGATAATTTTGAAAGAGATAACAGGCAGAGCAGTATCAAAGCCTATAATCTCTTCAGAAAAACATCTTCTTATATTGACGGATACAAGGATGCCAACAATCTCAGTCGCGAAGCCTGGGAGAACAGTATCATAAATGTGGTGGTAATGCCGGTGAGGGAAGACTTTCCCGGGTTCTTTCGGGAATGGGATGAAGGCTCCCGCTACAGGGCGGATTACTTTCAGGAACAACTGGTGCGCGAACTTGGTGGCAGAACGGCTTCTTATTACCCTGCCCGCTTCTTCACTGACCTGGATCTCACCCGCGAATATATCAAGCCCGAATGGGTACTGGATGTAAAATGGGATTATATCAATACCAGCGCAAGTATTCCTTCTACCGATAAAAAACAGGTGTCGAAAAGCATACAGGCTGGAAAGGATACCACAGGTAAACCGAAATACGAAACGGTAACGGCCACTATCATCACCACATCCCGCAATATCAGCGTGAGAGGGAATCTGAATTACAGGATCTATGAATCTTACGGCGGCAAAACGATTGACCTGGGTAATGTAGCGGATAATGTAAGCTGGACCGAATACTCCTACACTTACACGGGCGACAGGCGTGCTCTGTCAGATCAGCAAAGGGATATGATGCGTACCCGCAATTTCGATCGCGGCCCGTCCAAGAACGAAGTGATGGATGCCCTGATGAAAAAAATGTTCCCCGACCTGCGCAGAAGACTGGAAAGACCACTCTCTTCTTAAAATATTTCGTCTGATAGATGGTTATTCAATTACCCCAAAAGCAAAGAGGTCGCATTACGCGACCTCTTCTTATTGGAAAGGCGGAATAGTGAACAAAAGAAAAGAGTGAACAAGCAAAAAGAAGAGATCAGTCCTTCAGTCCATTTACCAGCGCTTTCAGGCCACTGCTGGTACTTTCAGACATCAACTTATCTGAAACCATATTATCTCCGATGATTTCTTTGAGGCCCTGGCTGGCAATTCCTTTCACCAGCCATTCAGCCACCAGATCTTCAGTAGTTGGTTCAACGGAGGCATACGTTTCATCAACAGCTTCTTCCCAATTGCCTTCATTCTGACCGGCGATCTGGTTGCTGTAATTGGGGTTTCTCATGCCCGGAGTCCAGGCAACTTCCAGGTTCACCCCCGGGTTTACAAAACGATAGCCAGGATAAGGAATATAGGTATCTGCTTTTTCTGCAGCCACAACTTTAAGCTGATCGCTTTTCTGGCCGGGCTCCCACTCGGTTCCACTGATCTCTCCGGTTATATTGCGGGTAAACCGGTAACCTGGCATGGGCATCCAGTATCCTTCCTGTGTAGTGGACCAGGCTTTGCACAATGGGTGCACAAGACCGGCTTTCCAGGAAGTTTCAAAATTGCCCGGTTCATTGTTGGTAAAGTCGTAGCCGGGAAGGGGCACCCAGTTATTAACCTGCGTGCCAGCCTGCACATTGTATTGTGGGTGTTTGATACCAGGCATCCAGCTTACTTCGGTCCTGTCCCAAAAATTGCGCGGTCCGTTCTCATAACTGCCCTTCCAGGCATATCCATATTCAGGCTCTTCTTTGAACAGCCCTGTGATCCTTACTCCATCAGTCTTTGCCACTTTAAAATGCCAGACGGCAGCAACGAGAACTACCAACCCAATGATCTTTCCCATAAACGAGTTTTTAAAATGAAATAATTGACGGAACCTGTTTTGGGTACGGGGAACAAACCTGGTGCATGTAAGCACCGGCGATCATTTTGCGGTAGGGGTAAGTTGTGGTGAATCCAAAAACCTGAAGAATTATCTAATATATCGATTTAATAGCAAAAGAAAAAGGCGCTCCTTAAAGATTGGAGCGCCATTGGAATTATTTATCAGATTTATTTATTTGAAGACCTGGTAGAACAGCAGGCTCATGAAATAAGCCAGTGCCGTCATATAAGCCAGCTGGATCAGGGGCCATTTCCAGCTTTTGGTCTCCCTTTTCACAATGGCCAGGGTGCTCATGCACTGCATGGCAAAAACATAGAACACCATCAACGACAAGCCCGTAGCCAGTGTATAAACTTTAGTTCCATCGGGTCTTTGAGCGGCATTGAGCTTTTCCGCGAGGGTTGCTTCATCCGCATCGTCGCCGCCTTCCACACTGTACAGGGTGGCCATCGTTCCCACAAATGCTTCGCGGGCAGCGAAGGAAGTAATGAGAGCGATGCCGATCTTCCAATCGAAGCCCAGCGGTCTGATAGCCGGCTCGATGGCATGACCCAGGATGCCTGCATAAGAATTGGCGAGCAGGGCTGATCCTTTCTGTTGCTCCAGTTCCGCTACTTTCACGGAGTCTGCCTGATGCTGCTCGATGAGCGCGGCATATTCCGTTTCTACCGAAGCCATGCGGTCTTTCGGACCGTAAGAACTGAGTCCCCAGAGAACAAGAGAGATCACCAGGATCACCTTACCGGCTTCAAATACGAAGATCCTTGCCTTGCTGATCATCGTTATCACTGCATTCTTCCAGCGCGGGGCACGATAAGTGGGCAGTTCAAGAATGAAGAAACTTTTCTCGTTGATATGGATGAACCACTTGGCCACCCAGGATACCACCAGCGCCATTACCAGTCCAAGAAGGTAAAGGCCCATCATCACTAACCCCTGCAGACTCAGGAAACCCAGGTACAGTTTGCTGGGTATCACCAGGGCAATGAGGATGGAGTATACAGGCAGGCGGGCACTGCAGCTCATCAATGGCGTAACCAGTATGGTGAGTAATCTTTCTTTTTTGTTCTCGATGTTGCGGGCGCTCATGATGGCGGGCACCGCACAGGCAAAACCACTGATCATGGGCATTACGCTCTTTCCGTTCAGGCCTACTTTACGCATGAGCTTATCGGTAAGAAAACTGATGCGGGCCATGTAGCCAGTATCTTCCAGCAGGGTGATCAGTCCGAATAGGATCATGATCTGCGGGATGAAGATCACGATACCGCCGATACCTGCGAGGAGGCCGTTGATGATCAGGTCGCTCCACCAGGTGGCGGGCATCCACCCATTCATCCATCCGGTAAGTGCGGCAAAGCCCTGGTCAATCCAGTCCATGGGGTAACCGGCCAGCCAGAACACGCTCTGGAAAAGAAGGAACAACACAGCCAGCAGGATCACATAACCCCAGCGGCGGTGCAGCAGGATATCATCCAGCTTTTCTGTGAGCAATGATTTTTCCAGTGGAGAAGGCTCGGTAACCGCCTGCTTCATGATATTGCCGATACGCTGGTAGCGCTGCAGGATCTCTTCTGCCTGGGTTTTGGTATGGTTGAACTGGTTCTTTTCTTCGATGGACTCGATGCTTTGTTGCAGGTGATCGTCCAGGTGAAAAGACTCGTGATTGATCAGATAATGGATGGCCTTGTAATCGCTCATGCCGGGGATCAACGCTTTTACGCCGTTTACGGCGGATTCGGCCAGGCCTTCATTATTGATAAAGTCCCGCACCGGCGTTTTGTACAGCTGCTGGGCAGTCTGCTCGATGGCCCTTTTCAGTTGCGGAATGCCTTTGTTCTTGCGGGGGTTGACGGGGATAACGGGCACACCCAGTTCCCGCTCCAGCTCCGGTACGTTTATCCGGATGCCCTTGCTCTTGGCCAGGTCCATCATGGAAAGGCCGATCACAACGGGGATCTTGAGGTCGATGATCTGGGAAGCGAAGAGCAGGTTACGCTTCAGGTTGCTGGCATCTGCTATCAGCACCACCAAATCGGGGGCTGCCACCTGTTTGTCCTGCTGCATAAGCACACGATAAGCCACCCACTCATCTTCCCGGCGCGGGTAGAGACTGTAAGTTCCGGGCAGATCGATAACGGTGGCCGAAAGACCGGGCGCAATGGTAGTAGTGCCGGATTTCTTGTCTACGGTTACGCCGGGGAAGTTGCCTACTTTCTGGTTCAGACCCGTCAACACGTTGAACAGGGAACTCTTGCCACTATTGGGGTTACCGACTAATGCGATATTTATTGTTGATTTCAAGACCTCTGGGTATGGTACAAAACTGCAAATTTACCGAATTCATCCGGGCGGGATTTACGATTTGAGTAAAAATAGAGGGGTAAAAACCCATTCAAAGCCCGGATTAACAGCTAAAACAGCATTTTTCCCCTTAAATTCTGACTGCCGCTGTTTATCTTTGCTTCCCGCCTGCAAAAGCAGGCTTTTTACTATTTTTTTAAATCTGCAGAATTATGTTCAACAAAAGAGTCAAGATCAAGGATCTGCTGGCCACCGAACCATCGGGCCAGGAAGTTACAGTCATGGGTTGGGTGAAAGGTTTTCGCCAGAATCAATTTATTGCGCTGAATGACGGCTCTACCAATAATAATCTGCAGGTTGTTGTTGAGCTCGGCACTCAGGATGAGGCCATCCTCAAAAGACTCACTACCAGCGCCTCCGTTAAAGTTACAGGAGAACTGGTGGCCTCTCTCGGAAAGGGACAGAAAGTGGAAGTAAAGGCCAAAACCCTGGAGATCCTGGGCGACAGCGATGCGGAAGCGTATCCTATCCAGCCTAAAAAGCATAGCCTGGAATTCCTGCGCGAAAAAGCGCATCTCCGTTTCAGGACCAATACTTTTGGCTCTGTATTCCGGATCCGCCATACCCTGGCTTATGCCATCCACAAATTCTTTAACGATAAAGGATTCGTATACCTGCATACGCCCATCATCACTGCCAGTGATGCCGAAGGCGCCGGTGAAATGTTCCGCGTTACCACCCTGCCTTTAGATAACCCTCCCCGCAATGAGGATGGCAGTGTAGATTACAGGGAAGACTTCTTCGGCAAAAGCACCAACCTCACCGTAAGCGGACAGCTCGAAGGCGAGCTCGGCGCAACGGCATTTGGTGAGATCTATACTTTCGGCCCAACATTCAGAGCGGAGAACTCCAATACGGCCCGTCACCTGGCTGAGTTCTGGATGATTGAACCTGAAATGGCTTTCTGCGATCTGGAAGACAATATGAACCTGGCCGAGGAATTCATCCACTACGTGATCAAATATGCGCTTGAGCATAACCGTGAGGATATCGAGTTTCTGGCACAGCGCCTGGCGGAAGAAGAGAAATCCCTGCCGCAGGACAAGCGCAGTGAAATGGGCCTGATGGAAAAGCTGGAGTTTGTGGTGAACAACAAGTTTGAGCGCATCACGTACACAGAAGCGATAGACATCCTGCTGCAGTCACCTGCTTACAAAAAGAAGAAATTCCAGTATGAAGTGAAGTGGGGTGTGGATATGCAGAGCGAACACGAGCGCTACCTGGTGGAAAAGCATTTCAAGAAGCCGGTGATCGTTACCAACTACCCGAAAGATATCAAGTCGTTTTACATGCGTCTCAACGATGATGGCAAAACCGTAGCAGCCATGGATATCCTGGCTCCCGGAATTGGTGAGATCGTTGGTGGGTCACAGCGTGAAGAGCGCCTGGATAAACTGGTAGAGCGCATGGAGCAGATGCATGTTCCTGTTGAAGAACTGAGCTGGTACCTGGATACCCGCCGATACGGAACAGTGCCGCACGCCGGCTTCGGACTTGGTTTTGAAAGGCTGGTGCTCTTTGTTACCGGCATGACCAATATCCGCGATGTGATTGCCTTCCCGCGCACCCCCAAGAATGCTGAATTCTAAAAAAAGAAAAATATCGAAAAAAGTGGGGTGAACATTGGTAAGCCCACATTTTTTTAGAAATTCCCAATAGCTCGCGTGCCCCGCGATTGAAATATATTT
>NZ_JBQCGW010000039.1:0-11562 GCF_051955275.1 Pseudobacter sp.
GCTTTCCCATTACGCTGAAATTGGCGCTGACATCCAAGGTTACCGGCTGATTGAACTTTGCCTTTTTGGTTGTGAGTACTATTACACCATTCCCTGCTCTTGTACCCCAAACTGAAGCAGCAGCCGCATCTTTCAACACAGTTACACTTTCAATATCATTCGGATTGATATTATTTATATCTCCCTCATATGGAAAATTATCGAGAACGATCAGAGGATCTCTTGGGCCAGAGATAGTAGACTGTCCGCGGATCATTATACCCAGGTTTGATGTTCCGTTCTGCAATTTCTTATCAAACAACACGCCACTAGCTACTCCATTAAGCCTGTCAAGGATATTCATCCCTACCTGCATATTCAGTGTTTTATTATCAACAAGCCCAAAACTTCCGGTTGCCCGCTCCTTGGGTATATGCTGATATCCTGTATTAATCGTAACTTCTACTTCTTCAAGTTTGATGGCGTATGGTTTCAATGATATGGAAGACAAACTGCCGTTACTGATCATCAAAGAGGTCACCGTAAGCTTCGCCGGTTCATACCCCACATAAGAAACCACAACAATATCCCCCTCCTCCGCACTGATCGTAAAAGATCCATCCTGCAGAGAAGTCACACTGATCTTTGAATTCCTGTTCTGAATAGTAGCGCCCGACAAGGGATTTCCCAATGAATCACGCACCTTGCCATTCACTTGTTTTGCCTTGAACAATTCA
Source organism: Pseudobacter sp. (assembly GCF_051955275.1). Taxonomy (NCBI): domain Bacteria; kingdom Pseudomonadati; phylum Bacteroidota; class Chitinophagia; order Chitinophagales; family Chitinophagaceae; genus Pseudobacter; species Pseudobacter sp. Next base: position 717 of record NZ_JBQCGW010000039.1, read on the forward strand.
GGAAAACTCAATTCCGGAGCGGGCTTGCGGGCTTCTGTTTTCCGGGAGAGAAAGATGGTCCTATCCCTGATCGTCCAGTTCAGCGGCTGGTCTTTCAGCACCAGGTCCAACAGATCAGGCAATCCCATCTTGCTTGCCTTTACCGTAACAGGCTTTACGCCAGACAAGTCCTGTTCATTGATAAATGCCACATAGCCTGTTTGCTTTTTGACAGCTGCAAAGACCTCTTTCAGCGTAAGGTCCTTACCCGTCAGGCTAATGGTTTGCGCAATGCCCGATGCACGGGCGCTGAACAATGCTGCAGTTAGCAGAATGATGGTCAGTTTCATCACTACAATCATTTTTACGAGTGGCCGGTCTTCAGGTCGCCGGACCATCGCATGAGTTTTGGTTAAGCGTCTAACATGCGCTTTTTTTTGCATAGATTTGCCGTGTTTGGGTTGATAAATAAGCAGTGTTGCACACACATTATTGTTTATTGAATGATCCCGGACTTCCGCCGGAGGTGTTCACAGCACCCCCGGTTTTTGTTTGGGACAATCAAAGCAGTCCGACTCCAATAAAATAGTCTGATTATTTTTTTACAGTCAATTTTCTTCCTTCCAGTTTAAATTGAATACCCATTTTCTGCAGTTCATTGAGCAGATCATTCAAGGAAACACCCCTGGTGATCTCACCCCAGAAAGTAGCTGCCGGAATTCCATTTTCATAGTCCACTTCAATATCATACCAGCGCTCCAGCTGCCGCATCACTTCCTCAATCGAAGCGCCATAAAAATTGAACAATCCATTCTTCCAGGCCATTACTTTTTCAAGATCGGCGCCTTTCACCAGTTTGATACCCTCCCGCAACTGCGCCTGTTCTCCGGGTTTCAGCACTACTGAAGCCGCCTGCTGGTTACGCACGCGCACCGATCCTTCCAGCAGGGTGGCAGAAATAGCAGGCTCATTGGAATAACTGTTGATATTGAAACTGGTTCCCAACACTTCCACCGTTGCGCGCTGGTCTACCTGAACACGGAAGGGAACCCGTTTATCAGGCACGACCTCGAAATAAGCTTCACCAGAAATTTCCACTTTCCTTTCATCGGCATTGAATGCAACAGGGTAACGGATAGAGCTTGCCGCATTCAACCACACTTTTGATCCGTCCGGTAATGTGAGCATGTACTGCCGGCCCCTGGGCGTACGCATGGTATTGTAAATAATGCCGGCACCCTTCCCTTCATATACCAGGGCTCCATTCACAATCCTGGCAATACTTCCATCCTGCCGGGCCACTACTCCATTGCGGATCGTATCCAGCAGTACGGAACTGCCATCGGCCAGCGTAAGCACTGCGCCTTCCTTTCCCGGCTGCACCTGCTCTGCAACAACCACAGGTTGTTCAGTTTCTTTACCACTACCCAACCAGATAACTGTGCCGGCCACCATCAGCAACAGTACAGCCACTGCTATCCGGTACCTGCGTAAGAAAGATATATGACGGACTGGTGTGATATTTTCAGCAGACAGGGATCTCAGCCAGATGGATTCCGCATCTGCCTGCTCCCATTGCCTCAAACCTTCCACCACCCATCCTGTGCTATGGATTTTTTCCTGCATTTCATTATCGGGATTTGCAGCCAGCCAGTCATCAAGCAACTGCTGTTCGTTGGGCAATAGATCCTGGCCACTCCATCGTTTGTGGATGGCGGCCAGAAGCTCGTTATTAAAGGATAATCCGGTGCTCATATCAAATAGAACGAGCATAACAACGGAACGCTACAAAAAAGTGGAAATATTTTTTCAGGGGAGATTACCGGCCGATCTGCCAGAGGGAAAGAAAGGCGAATGCCTGCTCCCATACTTTCTTTTTACGAAGCGCGGCACGCAACAATACCAGCGCCCTGGATTTGTCAACCCGTACATGGGTTTCGGTCTTGTTCAAACGCTTTGCTATCTCAGCTGTGCTTAATTCTTCCAGGAAACTGTACTCAAGAATACTCCGGTATTTTTCCGGCAGTTGCCGGATCTCCTGCCAGATCAGCTGGATCAGTTCGGCCTGGTACATATTGGCCTCTATCACGGTAGCAGCGAGCTGCGGCTGGAGATGCTTTTCTGCAGCATGCACTACGGCTTTATGTTTCAGGTAATCCAGGCACTGATTGCGGACCGTAGTGTATAAAAAAGAACGGATACCTGCAATACTGGAGAAATCTTTATGCCTTTGCCAGAGTTTGGAGAAGGCCTGGCTGACCATATCCTCCGCATCCTGCTTTTGCCCGATGAGCTTCTCAGCGAAATAACAAAGCGGGTTCAACTGGTTATCGAAAACATGGCGGAATGCACGCTGATCACCATTGGTGATACGGAGCAGCAGTTCCTGTTCATTGTATTGATAATTCTCAGACAAGTTATTCCCGGTATAGCAAATTAAGAAGCTACAAAACTAATGGCAGGAAAGGTTAAATGGTGCGTGGCATCAAAAATATGGTTTTAGCGATAGAATTACAATACTCAAAAAAAGAAGGCGCTCCTCGCGGAACGCCTTCATAAGTTGTCAGTTTACCCAGGACACCTGCTCAGCTATGATGAAGCGGGGATTGAGGGCTGAGATGAATCCTCCGCTTTTTCCTGATGGAAATGATTATCTGTAAGATCACCGACGCGGCTACAAACAACAATCCCACATAAAACGAAGCATTCACCTCCTTCCCTTCTCCGAAGAATAAAAAGGCTATCGCAATAGCATAGATCGGTTCCAGGTTAAAACTCAGGTTCACAGTAAAGGCCGGGATCCTTTTCAATGTTTCCGCAAACATGACATATAAGCCTACTGTGCAAAATAAAGACAGCAACAATAACCAGACAGTATCCTTTACATCCGGTATCAATTGTTCCACCGGAAAAAAGAAAAGATACAGCGGCATCAACACACCTAAGCCTACAGTGCCGCCCATCATCTGATAATAATTGATGAGCTTACTATCATAGTGCTTCACCAGGCGCTCATTGTAAATAGTGTACAAGGCAGCAAAGGCGGAAGAGATCACTCCCAGAATAACACCCAACTGATAAGAGGCATCAAAAGTAAAGATCAGCGCAATCCCTATCAGTGTAAGCAGGCTCAGCAACAACTCGGACACAACATATCTTTTTTTGTTGATCAGTGGCTCAAACAATGCCGTGAACAAGCTGGTTAAACTATAACAGACCACTCCCACGGATATATTCGCATACTTGATGCTTCCATAGAAGAACAACCAATGTATGGTGATCAGCATTCCGATCTTAGCGATATCAAATTTGTTTCGCCAGGGAGTCACAGTATTTACCCTGAATAATCTTACAATAAGGAATAACCAGATAAAAGAGAAGAAAACGCGGTACCAGACCAGAAGGCCTTCATTGAGAGAGATGAGTTTTCCAAAAACTCCTGTGAACCCAGCCAGAATAACGGCTATATGCAGTACGATAAATGATTTTTTCATAAAGAATTATCCGCCCGCCAGTAAAGGCAAGTATTAAATGTTTCAATAAAAGGTTGAAGAACATTCCGACTGCTGACAGCCAGTTGCCATCAGCTACTTTACTGAAGGAACATCTAATTCAAAAAGTGGAATAATGCTTTTTCTGTTCATATATACTGTGTAATCCATACGAATATAGCCAAAAAACCGTTACTGGTACTGCGTTTATGAGATTTGGTACTTTGGCAATAATAAGTAAAATGGAAAGAGCAGATTAATGCACCTTCCATTTTTAATTGAATTCTTTATATTTGATCTAACCAGACCTGTCCTGATTCACTCTAAACACCTACGTAATTATAACAGGTCAGACTTTGCATGACTACCCTACATACAATGATGATCAACTGATCGCTTTGCTGAAAGAAGATGACCAGCAAGCCTTTGAACAGCTCTACTCGCGCTATTGGAAAAAACTTTTCACACTCGCCTTTCATAAGCTGCAATCCAGGCAGGATGCGGAAGACATCGTGCACGACATATTCGCCAGCATCTGGGTGCGGAGACAGGAGCTGGAGATCCAGTCCATCAGCAGCTACCTGGCAGTAGCTGTCAAATACAAAGTGCTGGAGTATTTCAACAAAGCCATCTATCATCATGCGCTCATCCCCGAAGAACTGGCTGCCGGCAATAGTGCGGGACAACTGACTGACAAACTGGAAAGCCAGATCCTGGACCGGCTGCTTCAGGAAAAAATACAGCAGCTTCCGGAAAAATGCAGAATTGTATTTGAACAGAGCCGTATCGAAGGCAAATCCAACCCTGAGATAGCCCGGGATCTCAATATTTCCCGGAAAACAGTGGAAAAGCATATCAGCACGGCATTAAGACAGCTCCGCCATTCCATTAAAGACTTCCTTTCAGGCTTTCTTTTCTATTAAAAATAATTTTTCAAAAAAATAATGCCTCTGAGGTAGGGAGGCAGCATTTTATACACACTATACTTAAGATGACCCAGGAACAATTAGGCATACTAATCCCCAAATACCTTTCAGGTACGGCTACACCAGAAGAAAAGCTGGCAGTGGAAGAATGGTATCAACATGAGCAGGAACTGGAAGTTTTCATCGGTGAAGGCCCTGAAACTACCGAGCAGGAATTGCACGACAAGATCCTGGGAAGACTGAGGACCACCATTCAACAACCTTCACGCAGCAGGAGCAAGGTGTTGCCGCTCTGGAAAAAAATGGCAGCAGCAGCAGCCGTGATGCTTGTATTATCTGTCGGCACCTGGTACCTGCTCCAGGATGAAAAACAACCAGCGCCCACTGAACTGGCTCAGCAAACAGAGATCCCTCCTGGTTTTGATCAGGCCGTACTCACAACATCCGACGGCCGCAAAATTGAGTTGGGCAAAAACAAACACGCCCCTATCAATGAACAGAATGGCGTTACCATCAACAACAACGGTAACCAGTTATTATATAACACAGCCGCATCCGGCAGCACCGAATACTTCAACACACTGGAAGTGCCCCGCAAAGGCATGTACAGCATCGGGCTGGCAGACGGCACCAAAGTGTGGCTGAACGCATTATCCTCACTCAGGTACCCTACCACATTCCCCGGAAAAGAACGCCGGGTCAGCATCAAAGGCGAAGCATATTTTGAAATAGCGAAGAACGCAAAACAACCTTTCATCGTTGAAGTGGAAGGCGGACAGGAAATTGAAGTATTGGGCACATCGTTCAACGTAAATGCCTATACCAACGAGAGCATCATCAGCACTACCCTGCTCAGCGGATCAGTGAAGGTAAAAGCCAATGCAGCCAGCCAGCTGCTTTCTCCTGGCGAGCAGGCACAGTACTCCCCAGCCAACGCATCCCTTCAACTGAAAAAAGATATCGATGCCAATGACGCCATCGAGTGGAAGAACGGCAACTTCGTCTGCAATGGCAAAGACCTGAAAGCCATCCTCCGCCAGGTGGTTCGCTGGTACGATATCGAAGTGGTATACCAGGGGAATATTCAGTCAGAAATATTTGTGGGAACTATCTCGCGCAACATGAACCTATCCGAATTATTGAAAGTGCTTGAAATCACCGGCGTACATTTCTCACTCCGGGGCAGGCAGCTTACAGTTTTACCTTAATCAGATTTTTCAGTTCAGGATCCGGAAACACTATCCTGTTTACTGCACACTGCTGATCACAGTATGCAGGCAGGGCCCTATTTTCTCAAACCAAAACGTATGACCATCAAAACTGCACTACTGATCTTAGCCATGCTGGTTTGCACGGCAGGCTTTTCACAGGGCATCTCCCTATCCCGGAAAGATGCTCCCCTTACGGCCGTGATGAAGGAAATCGAGAAGCAGACAGACCTTAAATTCTTTTACAAACAACAATTGCTGAAGAATGCGAAAAATGTAACCATCGATGTAAAGAGCGCAAGCCTGGAATCTGTGCTGGCGCTCTGTTTCAGCAACCAGCCGGTTGATTACAAGATCGTCAACAAACTGATCGTGCTGTCTGCAAAGCCAGGAAGCGATCCCGAACCCGATAAAAAAGATCCGCCCGTCAGCGATGCAGGGCTCACCATTCCCGTAACAGGCATCGTTACCGGCGCCAATAACCAGCCGCTGAGCGGGGCCACCGTTTCCGTAAAAGGACAGAAGACCGTTATACAGACCGATGGGCAGGGAGTGTTCTTATTCAACGCGCCTCCCGGTAGCACCATCATCGTCAGTTATGTTGGCCACCAGACCACACAGCAAAAAATTGCTCCCAGTGGCCAGATGATCATCAGGCTGGAACCCAATGCCATGCTGGATGAAGCCGTTATCTATAACGGTTATCAGAAGGTGCAGCAAAAATACCTGACTGGTTCCGTTACCTCTCTGAAAATGGATTCCGTTATTCAACCTGGCCTCAGCACAGTGGACAAAATGCTGGAAGGAAGGATTCCCGGCCTTACCTATATGCAGAATTCCGGTCAATCGGGCGCTGCGCCCAAGCTTCGTATCCGTGGCACTTCCACTATCCTGGGAGCACGTGAGCCCCTGTGGGTGGTGGACGGGATCGTGCGCACAGATCCGATTCCCATTCCGGCCGACCGGGTGAATGATCCGGATTTCGTGAATCTGCTTGGCAATGCCATCGCAGGCCTCAATCCTAACGACATTGACCAGATCGATGTGCTGAAAGATGCCACTGCTGCGGCCTTATATGGAGTAAGGGCGGCAAACGGGGTGATAGTGATCACTACCAAAAGGGGAAAGCCTGGCCCGCCTGTTGTAAACTATAATGTAACGGGAAGGCTCACGCGCAGACCCAGGTATACCGACAGGGATATTTATATGATGAATTCCAGGGAACGCGTGGACGTATCCAGGGAGATGATCGAAAAGCAAATGACCCTTCGGGGAAGTGGAATGGAGGCCTATGAAAAGGCTATAGCCGATTACTATGCAGGCCGGATAGATTTTGACACATTTACACAATTGGTCAACAAGGCAGAAACTGCCAACACAGACTGGATGAAGTATACAATGCGCGATGCATTTTCCACTGATCACACATTGAGTGTAAGCGGTGGAAGCCCCTCCGCCACTTACCGTGCATCCGTTGGCTACAATGCTGAACCAGGTGTTATCAGGAAAGAAGTGAACGACCGTTATACCGGCCTGCTAAGTCTGATGCTGAGTTACCGGAAATTCAAGGCTGAATTCAATATACAATTGAATAATGGTAAACGCAGGTATACACCACAGGACGTTGGCGTAATGAACCATGCGTTTTATACCAGTCGCGCTATCCCCTTACGCAATGCAGATGGCTCTCTCTATTATTACTCTCCCATCAGTTCCCAAACTGTGGCCACCCAGTTTGTAGATAATAAAACTATGAATATCCTGAATGAGATCGACAGGACAGGTGAAACGGTGGAAACCAGTGAATATACCGCCAGCGCCAACCTCAATTACGAAGTGGCGGATGGCATACAGCTGAATTCCACACTGGCCTATACTGGTGGGAATTCAGATCACCAGACCTGGTTTGACGAGAACACGGAAATGGCAGCCCAAATACGGAACGTGTCCTGGAACAATATAGACAAAGCATTCGATCCTGCCCGGAATCAACTTCCCTTTGGCGGTGAGCTCACGCAGCAGTCTGTGAAGAAGCAGAACTACACCATCAATACCCGTCTTGATTTCAGACGATTCCTCGGGCAGCGGAAATTACACCTGCTCACTGCCGGCCTTGGCGCCGAAGTGAGGTCAACCCGCAACAATACTTACCAGAGAAGCAGCAGAGGCTACTACCCCGAGCGCGGTCTCAGCTTTGCCAATATCGATATCACAAAATATACGAGCTACGGATACTGGTTGCAAATGAACGGAGGCGGCACCATCACTAACGACCTGCAAAATGCAGTCCGCAGCTTTCTTACCGCCACTCATGTTTACAAAGACAGATATGTGGTCAGTGGTACTACCAGCCAGGAATTCTCCAATGCATTCGGCACCAGAAGCAATGAGAAATTTCTTCCCACCTGGGCGCTGTCTGCACGCTGGAACATGCAGGATGACCTGCTGAGAAACGCCAGCTGGATTGACCTGGCAGCCCTGAGGGTTTCTTACGGAACACAGGGAAATATGATCGGAGGGCAAACTCCCTACACCATTATCACCAGGGGTGCCATGGATAGCTACTATGATTCATATGCTTCCAGCATCCAGTCATTTCCTAATCCCAACCTGCTTTGGGAAAAGAAACAGGACTACAGTGCAGCTGTCGATTTTTCCATCTTAAATGGCAGGATCAGGGGCTCGCTCGGCGCTTATTCCAGCAAAACCACCAATGCCTTTCTGAGAAAGAATGTTTCCTCCATCAACGGAGTAGGCTCCTATGTGGTGAATGGAGGTACCGTGGAGAATTACGGTGTGGAAATAGACCTGCATGTCAGGATCATCAACAATCCCGGTATGGGTAACAAGCGGGGCTTCATGTGGCGTTTTGATCCGCAACTCGGACAGGCCTTCAACAAACTCATCAATAACAACCTGAGAAGCCGTAATGTGATGGTGGATATGGCGGGCCAGACTTACGAGAACTTCCTCTCAGGCAGCGTACCTGTAAATGGAAGATCTGTCAACACGTTTTATTCTTACCAGTTCAAAGGCCTGGATCCCACTTATGGATTTCCTCTGTTCTATGGAGCAGAACCTTCAGACAAGGCACTACTGACAAAAAAGTATAATGCCGTCAGCAAAGAAGAAGTATTCAGTATGGTAATGGTTGAATCCGGAAGAAGGGAGCCTGTTCTGCAAGGAGGTATCAATAATACTTTCAGCTACAGGAACTGGACGCTCGACATAAATTTCACCTACAGCGTCGGCAACAAGATCCGCCTGCTTCAGATAGCATCCGGCAATTACGGAACATTCAGACCAAGCTCCCAGCAGAACCTGCGCAAAGAATTTGTAAACCGCTGGCAATATCCCGGAGACGAACAACACACCAATATACCCGGCATACAGGGATCTGTTACGATGTATGATCATGACAAAACAGCCTGGTGGAATGTGCCCAATCCGGTGTTCCTCACCACAAGATTTGCTACCGACTATTACCAGATGTACGACTTCTCAGACCTGCGCGTGGTGAAAGGAGATCATATCAAACTGCAATACGTATCCCTTCAGTACATGCTCACCCAGGAACTCTGCAAAAGCATGCACATCAAAGGGGCCACAGTAAGGCTCACCGGCAGCAATCTCTTCACCATTGCCAATAAAGCGTTGCGCGGCCAGGATCCTTCCCAATCCGGCTCAGCACCCAATGTTAACCTTTCAATCAGACCCGTATATGCTTTCAATATCAACCTCAGTTTCTAAACAATGTGTAGCGACTTACCCCTTAAAGGCAAGGTTGCTGGTACTGTGCCTGGTTTGTATAAGCGCTACGTCCTGCAAAAAATTCCTGGCAACTTATTCCCAGAACAGCAGCTTCATTGAAAAAACAAAAGACCTAGATGAGCTGCTCATTGGCGATGTCTATTATCCGGCCCGGTACGGCCAATGGCCCCTTTACATTTTTACTATGGACGATGACGCTGAGATGGGAAAACCAGTTGCCAATTTTCTGAGCAAGATGATACAAACAGGATTTCATCATTGGCAACCCAATCCACGGATCGACAGCGAAGGTACATTGACGAATACAGATATCATCTTCACGGACTGTTACAAGAAGATTGCCAGGATCAATGCAATACTCCATAATGTGCCACTGTTAAAAGCCAAAGGAGAACCTGCCGCCCAGCTCAACAGGATTGCCGGTGAAGCTCATTTTCTCAGGGCCTATTATTATTTCACACTGGCGAACCTCTACGGCAAACCATACAGTATACTTACTGCCTCTACAGACCTTTGCATACCATTGAAAACAAGTCCGGAGGTAAAAGACCAGTTTGCAGTACGAAATACCAGCAGACAGGTATATGACCTGATTGTTGCCGACCTGCTGGATGCGGAGAAAGAACTGGAAGGCGCCAACAGCTCATCGAATATCCGCGCCAATCAGGCGGCGGCACAATGCTTACTGAGCAGGGTGTACCTGTTCATGGAAGAGTATGAAAACGCAGCAGTGTATGCAGACAAAGTGATCAGCAATAACAATTACAAGGTACAGGACCTGAACCAACATATTACCGGTACGGATTTCATCAACCGCAGATCTGAAGAGGTGATATTTACGATGAAGGAATCTCTGATCTATATACTGATGTCGAGTTATACAGATCCACCCGCCACTGAATTCTACCTGGTATCTCCGGACCTGGCGGCAAAATATGAACCGGACGATCTTCGCTGGCAGGCCTTCTTCAAACAAAACAATCAGGGACATATAAGACTGGTCAAACAAAGCCAGACCACATACAGTACAGATGATGTTTCAGATATATTCCTCCTTCGCTTATCAGAAGCTTACCTGAACAAAGCGGAAGCACTTGCCGCGCAGGAAAAATTTACCGGGGCGCGGAGCGCAATTCAGGAACTGAGGAAAAAACGTTTCAAACCGGCAGACCTGGATCCTGTAACCGCGGATGGCGCAGCCCTGGTCAATTTCATCAGGGATGAAAGAAGAAGAGAGCTCTGCTTTGAAAATCACCGCTGGTTTGATCTCAGGCGCTATGCCGTCAACACCAGGCACCCTTTCAGCAAAAGTATCAGGCACCGCTCCTACGTTTTTTCAGGAACCGGGTATATTGAAAATGGCTACTATGAACTGGCTCCCTATGACCAGTTTAAAGCTGCTTACTTAGTAGCCATTGCGAATGACGATATAGAGTTGAACCAGGGTAGCCTGAGCTTCTAAAGAAGACCA
>NZ_JBQCGW010000040.1:0-4136 GCF_051955275.1 Pseudobacter sp.
TGCACGTGATCAGCAGGGAAGGGCCTCCCATCTTCTATGTAGGTGATACCCTGCAACATGTAAAATATGCAGGCACCAAAGCAGGCATGATGAAGATCACTGCCATCAGCACTTTCACGCCCATCTCTTCAGATACACATGCTGTAATGAGCCGCTATCCTGAACTTCTTTTCAAAACCAGTTATAACAGGGGGACCGTGCTTACCGTAGATACATTCCCTTCCATGGCGCTGGGCGACCTGGTGTACAACGAAAGCCATACCGGCAAAGGATTCCTGATCCGCAACAATAAAGTAGGGTATAACCGTTCACGCGGTATTCTCATCAAAAGTTCTGATGGTATTGTAACGGATAACGAAATTTCCGGCACTGCCATGAACGGCATCCTGGTGGCCCCTGAGATCACCTGGATGGGTGGCGGGTTTGCCGATAACGTGGAGATCAAATACAATAAACTGTTTGAATGCATGTTCGAGAAAACAAACCAGGGCATGCCTCCAGGTGCGCTCTCCGTATGGTATGTGAATGGCATTCCACAAGTGCCTGCAACAGCCGGCGCCTTCAGCCAGATGAACATTCATCATAACACCATTCAGAAATGTCCATACCCTGCCATGGTATTTGTATCAGTGAGCGGTCTCTCGCAGAACAATAATACCATTGAAGCTTATCCCTGCCAGACCAGGCAGCATGGCCTGCGTTGGGGAGCTGTGAATACAATACCTGTCTGGACAGTCAACAATACGCCGTAAGACTCAGCTGCTCTTTCTCACGATCAGTTCTGTTTTCAACACGCGGATAATGGATTTCCATTCCGTTACATCCCGGTTGATCTGATCGATGAGCAACTGGGCAGCCGTTTGGCCCATTTCTTTAACGGGCTGGGAAACCGTAGTGAGCGCAGGTTCTATGAGGCCGGAAGCAAAATCATTGCTGAAGCCCACGATGGCGATATCCTTCGGTACATCCAGCCCTTTCTTTTTTACTATCTGCAATGCCTCGATTGCCGTAGGATCATTGATAGCGAAAATGGCATCAGGCGGAATGGGAAGCCGCAGCAGGTGGTTCACATATATTTTTACCTTGGCAATGGTAAGATCATAGGGAATGATGATCTCTTCATCGATGGGAATGCCGTAACGCTTCAGGGCATCTTTATATCCTCTCAGTCTCTTTACACTGATCAGTAATGATTCCGGTCCCGCCAAATGCGCGATCCTTCTCTTCTTTCTCTTGATCAAATGCTCCACCGCGCGGAATGCGCCTTCATAATCATCCACGATCACTTTGGGAACCTCCATATCATCACAGACCCTGTTGAAAAAAACAATGGGAATTCCTTTGCGCTCGAAGATCTTCAGGTGATCGAAATTGCGCGTTTCTTTGGTGAGGCTCACCAGTACGCCATCCACCTGGTTGGCCAGCATCAGCCTGGTATTGGCCACTTCCGTTTCATAGGTTTCATTGGAATGACAGATGATAGTGCTGTAGCCCGCAGCAGCAGCCACTTCCTGGGCTCCCATGATCACCTGCGGGAAATAAGAGCTCACAAATTCAGGAACAATTATTCCGATGGTATTACTCTTTTTATTGAGCAGGCTTATGGAAAGCATATTGCGCTGGTAATCCAGCTGCCCGGCCAGTTCCATTACGGCCTGTCTCGTTTTTTCACTGACACTGGGATGGCCTGTCAATACCCTCGATACAGTGGATTTGGAGAGGTTCAGTTTTTTGGCAATGTCAACAATCGTTATTTGATGGCGCTTCATTGAGGTATGATTGAAAACACAAATAAAAGGAATTGGAACGATATGGGAACATTCCCGTAAATTGGGAATGTTCCCATGAATAAAATAACTCAGGAATTTTTGTCCTGATATCCGTAATCGGCATTTTTGTTACAGAACGATGCTCCGTATGAAACATAAACTAACTGCCATCTACCTGGCTCTGATTGCACTGATTTCAACATTCTCCGGCCTCCATGCCCAGAATGCCCCTCCATCTTCAGCTTCCAAAGTAATTACCGGTAAGGTCACCGATGCTGAGAACGAACCCCTCGAAGGTGTTACCGTTCAGCTGAAAGGAAAACCTACCACTGCCACCACCAACGAGAACGGCATTTTCAATATCGCGGTAAGCGATCTGAAAAATGCTGAATTGTCGTTTTCCATGGTAGGCTATGTTACCAAAGCTGTAAAAACGAACGAGAAAACAACCGTTTACAATGTGGTGCTCACCAGTTCCATGAAGGACCTGGATGATGTGATCGTGATCGGTTATGGTACCGTAAAGAAAAGAGACCTCACGGGATCGGTTGGCCAGGTGAAAGTGGCCGATATGAAGAAAGCCCCGGTGGCCAGTTTTGAGGATGCCCTTGGCGGCCGCGTTGCGGGCGTACAGGTAAGCGCTGTGGACGGACAGCCCGGTTCCAACAACCTCATCACTATCCGCGGTGGCAACTCCATCACACAGAGCAACGCTCCGTTATATGTAATAGATGGATTCCCCATCGAGAATCCCGGCAATAACGCCATCAATCCTGATGATATCGAATCTATCGAAGTGCTGAAAGACGCTTCCGCCACCGCTATCTACGGCGCACGTGGCGCAAACGGCGTAGTGATGATCACTACCAGGAAAGGAAAAGCAGGTCCTCCTGTGCTGACCTACAACGCCTGGTACGGCATTCAGAAAGAGATCGGCCGCCAGGAAGTGATGAGCCCCTATGAGTTCGTGAAATACCAGATAGAACTGAACCCCACACAGGCCAATATCTACCTGGATAATGGAAAAACACTGGAGTCTTATAAAGACGTCAAAGGCGTGAACTGGCAGGACGAAATCTTCCGCGTTGCCCCCATGCAGAACCATAGCATTTCTCTCACCGGCGGTAACGACAAGAGCCGCTACGTAGTGTCTGGTTCTCTGATGGACCAGCAGGGGATCATCATCAATGGTGGTTTCAAACGCGCGCAGGGAAGGATAGTGCTGGATCAGACGGTTTCCGATAAACTGAAAGTGGGTGTGAATGTGAACTACACCGGCCTGAATACACAGGGACAGGTTGCCACCAGCGGTGGAGAGAACGGCATCACTGCTTCCTCTTACCTGTTCTACAGTGCATGGGGGTATCGCCCGGTTACAGGTGACTCCCTCAACGATCTCACTTTTATGGACGATGCCTTCGACCCCGATATCACCAGCGGTACCGACTTCAGGGTGAATCCCATCATCTCCGCAAAGAACCAGCATATCAAGAGCTTTACCAATGTGCTCCTGGCCAATGGTTACCTCAGTTACAAAGTCTCCAAAGACCTTACACTCCGCATCAGTGGTGGCATCACTCGCAACGCCAACCGCCGCGAAGTATTCAATAATTCCAAAACATCGGCAGGCAGTCCCCGTACTACTTACGGATCTACCAACGGTGTGAACGGATCTATCAACAATAATGTGTTCAGCAGCTGGCTGAATGAAAATACACTTACGTATAACAAGCGATTCAATAAGAACCATATCCTGAATGCAGTGGTTGGTTTCACCATGCAGAAGAACAGGTCGCTTGCCGATGGTTTCTTCGCCAACAAAGTGCCCAACGAATCGCTCGGTATCAGCGGCCTCGATGAAGGTCTGCCTGTTACCAGTACTTCTGCAGATTCTGAATCAGCGCTGGCGAGCTTCCTGGGAAGAGTGAACTATACCTGGAAACAGAAATACCTCTTCACGGCTTCATTCAGGTCAGATGGTTCTTCCAAATTCGCACCGGGCAACCGCTGGGGTTATTTCCCCTCCGGATCAGTTGCATGGCGTGTGAATGAAGAGAAGTTCATGAAGAAGTTCACCTGGATCTCCGAAACTAAACTCCGCGCGAGTTACGGTATTACCGGTAACAACCGTGTGAACGATTTTGCTTATCTCTCCGTACTGCGTCAGACCGGCTTTACCAACGGTAGCGGCAATACTACACCCGGTTATTATTTCAATAACGTGCATATCCCGGGATCTGCGCCGGTTGAAGTAGGTAACAAAGACCTGGTTTGGGAGCGTACTGCACAATTTGACCTGGGACTGGATCTCGGTTTCTTAAACAACCGCCTGGCGCTGACAGTTGATTATTACAATAAGAGAACAAG
>NZ_JBQCGW010000041.1:0-43229 GCF_051955275.1 Pseudobacter sp.
TGAGCTGCAATGCTTCGCGCAGCTGATCAGGTGTGAAATTATCGAGCATGATGCGATCCACTTTTCCGTAAGCCATCACACGCTTCACTTCATCCAGCGATCTTGTTTCCACTTCTATCTTCAACCCCGGCTTCACTTCAGTTACGTAACGATGTGCACGTTCGATAGCCCGTTCCAGACCACCACTGTAATCAACATGGTTGTCTTTAAGCATGATCATATCGTAGAGGCCCATACGATGATTCACGCCACCGCCGATGCGCACAGCCTCCTTCTCCAGCAACCTGAAATTGGGGGTTGTTTTACGTGTATCCAGCACCCGGGTATGATATCCTTTGATCTTATCAGTATACTGCCTGGTAAGGGTGGCAATGCCGCTCATACGCTGCATGCAGTTCAGCACCAGCCGTTCGCACTGAAGGATGGTGTAGACGGAGGCGCTAACTTCAAAAGCTGTCTCGCCCGCTTTCATATTATCTCCATCTTTCTTGAATGCCTTGAACTGAACGGAAGGCTCTTTGTAGCGGAAGATCTTTTCGGCTATTTCCATACCGGCAAGGATGCCATCCTGTTTGATCTTTAGTACGGCCATTCCCCTGGTTTCAGCGGGGATGCTGCTGAGTGTGGAATGATCACCGTCCCCGATATCTTCCTGCAGGGCGGCCTTGATGAGTATATCCAGTTGTTCGTTGAATGAAAGCATAGGTGGCAAAGGTAGGGAACAAAAAGGCCCACAGCAAGAACTGCAGGCCTTCAAGTGTTTTCAGGGATAATAAGTTGAATGGCTTATTCGGTTAGGAGTTCAAATCCTATTTCCTGTACCACCTGCTGATCACCCTTCTGCTTCATGTAGAATTTGGTTCGGTAGTTTCCGTTTTTAGTTACTAATGTTCCAATGCAGAACTGAGCTCCATTCTGTTCGCCTTTGTGCTTTACCTGGAAGTTCTTTACTCCATTGCTGGCAAAAAAGTCTTTCAGAATGATCTCTGCCTGACTTTTGCTGTAGTTATCGCTCTTCCCGGGAAGAGAGATATCAACCCTGCTATCGAAATACTTGGCCAGTTGGGCGGCATTTCCGGCCTTCAGGGCTGCCACTACATCTTCGATAGAATAGAAAAACGTAGTAAAGGATACCAGGAACAGCGAAAAAGCCATTGTCGCAATTCCCAGAGTCTTTTTCATAGTCAACTTTTTTATTTTCAGTGTAAAAATTGCGAAATCCATGCCAAAGTAAGAATACGTTGAAAAATTACTAGCAATGAGGTATTGCATTACCTTTGCTTCTTGTCTAAACAAATCTAACACAATCATTCCGTTATATGAATAGCAGCAAAGCAATACTGGTCATCATGGATGGATGGGGCCTCGGAAAAGTGCAATCATCCGATGCAATTCAGCACGCCAATGTACCCTTTGTGTCTTCTTTATACAACAAATACCCGCATACCACACTGGTTACCTGCGGTGAACTGGTAGGCCTGCCAGACGGACAGATGGGCAACAGTGAAGTAGGCCACCTCAACCTGGGCGCCGGAAGGATCGTGTACCAGGAACTCCAGCGCATCAACGTGGCTATCCGCGACGGTGAATTCCAGCAGCACCCAGCCCTCACCGGTGCCATCCGCTATGCGCTCGACAATAAAAAACCTTTGCACCTGCTCGGCCTCGTAAGCGACGGTGGCGTGCATTCCCATACAGATCACCTGAAAGCCATCGTTTCTGTATGCGCAGAACAGGGCCTCAGGGAAGTTTATATCCATGCCTTCACAGACGGAAGGGATACCGACCCTAAAAGTGGTTACGGTTTCCTCACGGATCTGCAGAACCACCTGGATGTGGTGAAAACAGGAAAGATCGCCACCGTGAGCGGCCGCTATTATGCCATGGACCGTGATAAGCGCTGGGAGCGCGTACAGCTGGCCTATGACGCGCTGGTGAAAGCTGAAGGAGATAAAAAAACAGACGCCCTGGAAGCCGTGCGTGAATCATACGCTCACAATATCACCGACGAATTCATCAAACCCGTTGTGATCACCAACGCAGACGGTAGCCCTGTTGCGCAGATCAAAGACGGGGATGCCGCTATCTGCTTCAACTTCCGCACAGACCGCTGCCGCGAGATCACCACCGTGCTCACTCAACAGGACATGCCTGATCATGGAATGAAGAAGCTGTCGCTCAACTACACGACCATGACCGAGTATGATTCCACTTTCAAAGATGTGCATGTGATCTTTGAAAACGATAACCTGCACAATACACTCGGAGAAATTCTTTCCGCCAACGGAAAGCAACAGATACGTATAGCCGAAACTGAAAAATATCCGCACGTTACTTTCTTCTTCAACGGCGGAAGAGAAGAGCCATTCCCCGGAGAACGCCGGCTGATGGCGCCTTCACCCAAGGTGGCCACTTATGATCTGAAACCTGAAATGAGTGCTTACGATATCGTGGACCTGATAGTTCCGGAGATCGAAAAACAGTCTGCTGATTTCATCTGTCTGAATTTCGCCAATGCGGATATGGTGGGTCATACCGGTATTTGGGATGCAGTGATCAAAGCGGTGGAAACGGTTGACAAATGCGTGGAGAAGGTGGTTACTGCGGCCCTGGCCAATGGTTACACGGTGTTCCTTACTGCCGACCACGGCAATGCGGATTATATGGTCAATGGTGATGGCACTCCCAACACGGCACATAGCCTGAACCTGGTGCCGCTCTTTGTGATCAGCAATGATTTCAAAGGCACGCTGAAACCTGGTAAACTGGGAGATATCGCCCCCAGTATTCTTACCGTGATGCAACTGCCCATCCCCAAAGAGATGACAGGTGAAGTGCTGCTCAGCCAGTAAACAGCTGCCGGACTGCCGGCTATAAATGATAAAAATTCGTTGGCTGACCAAAACAGGTCAGCCAATTTTAATGCTGCTGTGACCAGTAACTCACCTCTGGCGAGTTACTTATATGCTTGTGGCCTCCCGGCAACATGAAGCTCGCCAGCGGCGAGCAAATATTCTTCACACACCAGAGGCGGGCGAGTGGCTTCCCGACAGGCCCCTGCTCCGGCGATTTTTAGTCCGTTTTTTTTCGCGCCGGCGCAGCTATCTCTCCCGAAAATTGTCTAAATTAGAGGGCAACCAAACGGTTTATATGACCGAAGAAGCCATACTACAAGGCTGTTTACGTAATAACACCACTGCCCAGCGGGAACTTTACCAACGCTTCAGTCCCCGCATGCTGTCGGTGTGTTATAGGTTTGCCCACAACCGGGAAGATGCAGAGGATATGCTGCAGGAAGGCTTTATTAAAGTGTTCTCCCAGATACACACCTTCCAGAACAAAGGCGCATTTGAAGGATGGATAAGAAGAATAATGGTTCATACCTGCATCAACCATCTTAAGAAAAACAAGAAGTTCAATGAAAGCGTGGATATCATCCATGCAACAGGTGTACAGGTAAGGGAAGAATCGGTCCCCTCCATTGTACAGGCGAAACAGGTTGTGGAATGCATCCGGTTATTACCGATAGGTTACAGGACTGTGCTCAACCTGTATGCGATAGAAGGCTATACGCATAAGGAAATTGCTGAGATGCTGGATATCGAGGAAAGCACCAGCCGCTCTCAGTATACGCGCGCCAAACAAATGCTGGAGGACATTCTGGTTAGAAAGAAGATCATACAAAAACCGAAAGAAAAAGTCAACTGGCTGGGGGTAGCCAGTAGTTCATAACCCTCAACAGTTACAATCTATATCCAAACCGATGAAAAATCAAAAACCCGTACAAACACAAAAGCATTATGGAGCGCGGTTTTTACAATGATGACTTTGAGCAACTGATCAGGCAAAAAGCTGACCAATACAAAATGTTTCCCACAGAAACTGTCTGGAAAGGGATCCATCGCTCATTGCATACGCGCAGAAAATGGTACGGACTTGGTTTGCTTTTCTTCCTCGCAGGCATCAGTTATCTCGCATCCCTGCAACTGATGACTCCCTCCGGTCCGGCTAAAAAGATCCAGCAACATATTCCTGTTATTCAGCAACTCAACAATCCCTCAGCTATTTCAGGCAATGCGCTCAATGGCCCTGTGGCCGTTGCGTCAAATACTGATCAGAATGGCAACCGCCACGGCAGCTTCTCGGCCTTTGCCCCGGTGAACAACCTGGATGGCGGCATCAAACCTGCCGGAGCTGCCACCTTATCTCCGGCATGGCCTTCAGAAACAGACCTGCCGAATGCCATCGTGATCACCCAACTGCCTGAACAGACAATTGTGGATGAAATTTTTCTTGAGCAACCACGGAAAGGAATTCCCCAGCGCAGGATAAGTACTCCGCCGGTATTCCCCAGCTTCACTGATCAGGCCACAGAAGCAGAAGAACAGCAGATCGCTATCCTTAAAGCCTCACCCGGTACTGAAGTTGCTCATCAACTGCCGTTACCTGACGCCAGATCAAAGTCTGCCTCAGCATCCGCAGTCCCCGGTGCAGCGGAGGATGAAAAACGGATCAACTGGCTGCAGGAATACGCAGTATATGAGCTAACGCCGCCGCCTATGCGCAGATGGGCCTGGCAGCTGGCCTTCGCTCCCACCATGAATTATCGCAAGCTAAGCAGCAATAACAGCGTGAATGACCAGATCAATGTGAAAGGATTGCCTGCAGGCGCTATAGAAGGCAAACCGGAAACACTGGTGAGCCATCAGCCTGCCCTGGGCTTTGGCCTCGGTTCCTATATGGTATATTCTGTAAACAAGAACCTGCGTATAACTGGAGGGCTTCAGTTCAATTATTCCAGGTATGCCATCAAGGCCTATACCGCACCTGTTCCTGAACCCGGCAAGATCAAGCTGGATGTAGCGCGCGGGCAGGACAGCCTTGTGAGTTATACCCGCCTCCGCAATTTCAGCGGAGAAAAGGCTGAAGATGTACAGAACCAGTACTTCCAGCTCTCCGCACCAATCGGTATGGAACTGACCCTGCTGGGCTCAGAGAAACTGCAACTGAATATCGCCGGCAACATTCAACCTACTTACCTGCTCAACCGCAATTCATACCTGATCACAACAGATTACAAAAATTATATGAGAGCTCCCAGCCTCGTTCGCCGCTGGAACGTGAATGCCGGCGCCGAGATCTTTGTGAGTTATAAAACAGGGGACTTAAAATGGCAGGTGGGACCACAATTCCGCTACCAGATGCTCAGCAGTTACGTAAAAGAGTATCCCATCCGCGAATACCTGATGGAGTATGGCGTAAAGATCGGCGTTACAAAAACCCTTCGCTAAAGGGTTGCTTCCCGCTTTTCAATTACTTATTTTTACCGGATGAAACTGAACCTGATGATCCTGGCCATCAGCGCATGCCTGGCCCTCTGCTCCTGCAGGAACAATACAGCCAAAGCGCCTGCTGCGCCTATGGCAGATTCCACTCAAAATAATTCGCCCATCTCCTATCTGCCCGTCAGGGAACTGATACAGGAAGACATGCGAAGGGTCGACTCCTTTGCCGCAGGCCTGCTGCACAAAAAAGAAGGGACTAAAAAAGATTCCACCTATATTACTCCGGTTGAGTTCAAACAACTGGCCATCCAGTTCCTGCTGCCTGAGTTGGACTCCACCAATTTTGTGAACCAGTACAGCATGGAATCATTCATGGATGAAACCACCGGCTTCATCAACTTCATCTATACCGCCAAAGAACCGGAAACCTCCCTGCGCAAAGTGATTGTGTACATCAAGCCCTCTCTCACCGTTGACAAGGTGAACAGGATCTACTACGAAAAGGAGTTCAAAGAAGGTAATGATTTTGTACAGCAGAAACTCACCTGGGTGATTGAAAAGTATTTCTATACGCTCACTACCAGGCACCCGCAGAAGGGCGAGCCCGTTACCTCCCTGGAGAAGGTGATCTGGGATCCGCAAAGCTACGCAGACTAGGATTTCCGGGCATTCCGTACCTTCGTGGTACAGATTATGACGGCACAGGAATTTCAGCAACAGTCCCATAAGATCCCAACAGATCCGGGCATCTATAAATACTTTGATACACAGGACAATCTCCTGTATGTGGGTAAGGCCAAGAGCCTGCGGAAGCGGGTAAGTTCCTATTTCAGCAAGACCTTCACTTCTTACAAAACGCACGAGCTGGTGCAACGCATCGCCAGGATCGAATTCACCATCGTGGATTCGGAACAGGATGCATTCCTGCTGGAAAACTCGCTGATCAAACAGTTCCAGCCCCGTTATAATATCAACCTGAAGGACGACAAAACCTATCCGTACATCGTTCTTAAAAAAGAGCCTTTCCCACGCGTGTTTCTCACCCGCCGGAAGATCAACGATGGTTCGGAATATCTCGGACCATTTACATCGGTGGCCCGCGTGCGCGAGCTCATCGATTTCATCCGGTCCAATATTCCGCTGCGCACCTGCAAACTGAATCTAACGGACACCAATATCCGAAAAGGAAAATTCAAGGTTTGTCTTGAATACCACCTTGGCAATTGCAAAGGCCCCTGTGAAGGATTTCAGTCTGCGGAAGATTACCAGGATGGGCTGAACCAGGTGAAGAACGTGCTCAAAGGAAACCTCAATCCGGTGATCCAGCATTTCAAACAGGAAATGCGTTCGGCAGCGGAACAGATGGCATATGAAAAGGCCGCCGTGATCCATAAGAAAATCGAGCACCTGGAGCAATACCAGGCGAAGTCCATAGTGGTATCCAACAGGATGATGACCGCCGATATCTTCTCCATCCTGCGTGATAACGACCTGGCCTACGTGAACTATCTCATGATGGAGAACGGCTCCATCGTGCAAACGCATACGGTACAGCTTGAAACACACCTGGATGAAGCCGATGAAGAAGTACTCAGCTTCGGCATTGCGCAGCTGCGCAGCACTTTCAACAGCCTGGCCGCAGAGATAATCGTACCCTTTCCTATCAATTACGATGAACCCGGCGTGGTGATCACCATTCCTAAAGGAGGTGATAAAAAGAAGTTGCTGGACCTCTCAGAGAAGAACGTGAATTACTTCAAGGAAGAATTATATAAGAAAAAGATCCTGCAACTGGAAGGCAAGGATGATATGGAAAGGAAGAAGGTGCTCTATCAATTGCAGGATGATCTGCAATTGCCTGAAGTGCCCGTGCATATTGAATGTTTCGACAATTCCAACTTTCATGGCAGCTATCCTGTATCGGCCATGGTTTGTTTCAAGGATGGTATTCCGAGTAAGAAAGATTACCGTCATTATAACGTGAAAACGGTGCAGGGCATCAACGACTTTGCCACCATGAAAGAAGTGGTAGGCAGGCGTTATAAGCGACTGATGGAGGAACAGGCTTCATTGCCACAGCTGGTGATCATAGACGGTGGTAAGGGGCAGCTTGGTTATGCGCTGGATGCTATTGAGGAATTAGGATTACAGGGAAGGATGACGCTGGTTGGTCTTGCCAAGAATGAAGAAGAATTATTTTTTGCCGGTGATCAGCAAAGCCTGAAACTGCCTTACAATAGTGAGAGCCTGAAACTCATCAGGCGTATCAGGGATGAAGTGCACCGCTTTGGTATCACCTTCCATCGTAAGAAAAGAAGCCAGGGTACATTCAGGAATGAGCTGGAACAGATCAAAGGGATTGGTAAGAATACAGCTGATCAGCTGCTGAAGGAATTCAGGAGCGTGAAGCGTGTGAAAGAAGCGCCTGAGGAGGAGATCGCAAAGCTGATAGGTATATCCAAAGCAAAGATCGTTACAGGCTATTTCAGAGGTTCCGGATCAGCAGAAGGCACAACAACGGACCCGGACAATATCAAGGAAGAAACAGCCCCTGAGAACATTACAGTAGAACCTGCAAGCCCTGAAGATGGATCGGCTCCGGATCCTGGGGAAGATATCTGACCGTTAATAAAATGGGGGATGGATTGATGTGAAGCGGGGACGAAGGACCTGTTTTTACCGGGGAGGTATGTCCTAAAAAAAATAAGGGGCCCGGATAGAAATCCAGCCCCGTTTTTAAAATCCAATATCCTATGAAAAACCAGTGTAAAAATAGTGAATAGGTTGCACAAAACAATAACGGAAATGGGTATTTTACAAAAAACTTCTACGCACTTGTACCAAATCAGCACTGGGTCTGAACGCATTACAAACTTTTGAATAAAAAAACGGCATCGTAAAAATACGATGCCGTTTCGATATCAGTTAACCTTATGGTTTAATATGACCAGAGATCCTGTTCGTAGTTGAAGATCTTTTCTTTCACATTTTCTCCTTCGAGCAATGCGAGGATCGGATCCTTCACGTAAGATTTGATGAACAGGTCGTTCGGGTTGTTGATAGTTGACTTGATGATCCTGCTGGAGAACATGCGGCTCTCGAACAGTTCTTCCCAGCTGATCTTTCCTCCGAAGTTACGTCCGTTGTACACTTCGTACTTGGCGAATGTGGAGCGGAGATCAGGGTAGTACACCCAGAACACTGGTGTTACGTCGCGGAAGGAGCCATCTTCATTGTAGATGGTTTTCAGTGGCGCGATACCGAGGATACGGGTGAACAGGCGGGAAGATTCCTTATCGAAGATCACATCTTCTTTTATCCAGTAGCGTTCAACGGAAGCATCAGGATTGAATTCCTCCACGATAGTGGTGTCTTTCATGAGTCCTTTTGAGCCGTCCGGATCCTGCACCAGGTCAGGCACCTGAATGGTTTTAGGTGTACCTACCAGTTTCTCGGAGATTTCCTTGAAAGTGATAGGGGTTGTGAACCTGTCATCAAGCGGAGCGAAAGCGGTAATGCTGTCATTCTTGATCGCATTGAGCAGGATCATGATGAAGCGTTGGTTACCGAGGTCGCCATCAGCTTTGTAAACGAAGGGAAGGTTCATTTTCTCATGTACGTCGATTTCTCTCCATACACGTTGAACATACACCGCATCGTCTTCACGGATATGCTCATACGCCAGGGGAGACCTTTCTTTTACGAGGTTGCGTTCAATGGCATTGTCATTGCGCAACGAAGGTTTCAATGGCGGTATGTTAAGGTCTGCCTCCACTTTAGCTACAGGCTTCACAGTATCGGGAGCCGGAGCGATAGCGGCGGGATTAGTGGCAGACTGTGCTCTGTTGGCGTTTGTTTTCTTTGCCGTTGTAGTGCGCTTTTTAGCAGTGCGGTTAGGCTTTTTGGCCTGTGCATCCACTTCTGTGGCAACGAAGGTCAACACCAGCAGCAGCATTCCGAGTTTGATAATACGGTTCTTCATTGTTCCCTTTGTTTAAAAGAATTTATGTTATTTCAGCTTGAAGGTCATGGATCCGATATCACGTTGTTTGCCATCGGGGCCTACTACGGTGATGTTATCGAAGAATACCACGGAACCGGGGCCTGTACGTGCAACCAGCTGAGCGGCCTGACCGGACCAGCGGTTACCCTGGTTTACCGCTTCAGAGTATACCGCAATGGGGCCACCCTGTGCACCGAACCTGTAGCTGACAACTTTATAAGGAGCTTCAAAATCTGAATCTTCCAGTTTGGCCATGATAGCACCGATCGCTTTGAATTCAGCTGCGCTGATATTACCGCTTTTCTTGGAGCCCAGGAAGGCAGCAGGATTTGGCAGGTATTTCACACGCATCTCGAATGGAAAGTTCTTTCCATCGGCAGTAACGGTGATCTTGGCTATACCAGGAGTTTTTGGACGAGCTACGTAGTTGTCGCCACCCGTTTTAGTGATATCACCGTTGCTGAAGCTTACGCGCACTTTTTCTGCGCCTACGCTACCGCCGGAGATGGTCATCGGGTTATCAACACCAATGTAGAGTACGTTCATTTTCTGGAGGAACACAGAGGCGCCTGAAGGGGTACCCACTGTATATTCAACCATTTCATTCTTTTCCAGTTTCTCACCTGCAGGGGTAGTATAGATGATCTTTACAGGGATCTTTTTTGTACCTGCACCACCTGCTGTGGTTTTGTATACAGCCATACCACCGCTGAGAGGTTGCTTCTGTCCGTCGATGAAGATCTCAGGAGCAGCAGCCTGGCTGAATGCACCGATACCGGCTTTGATCTCGATGGGATCGCCTGGCATAGCATAAGTTCTGTTAGCCTGGGCGATAGCCTGGAAGTTATCATATACCACTTTCACTGCACCGATCTGCTGATTGCAATAGTCGATGATCTGAGATTCAGAGTTCTTGACGTCATTCTGAAGTTTGTTCAGGATGGTCATGGCAGCAATAGCGGGTGTCATATGGAAGTTGCTCATGGTCCAGCCATTTGCATCATTCTCATATTTGTTACCTGTAGTTGATGCAGGAACGGTCAGATTGATTGGCAGGGACTTCTGAAAGTTTTTGATAGCCTGCTCAATATCAGCTCTCATTGCAGCATTATCGGCAAATGCAGGATCCTTAGGATCGAGAACACCGATCAGCTTGTTTTTGAAGTCGGCAATCTTGGCGTACAGTTCTTCACCCTTCTTTTCTTTTTCCATCAGACGGGTAGAGGCGTCAAGTTTGTCGGCGTTCATTTTCTGTTCGCCATGTTCTTCGTGGGAACCAGCATAGTCTTTCAGCTGATTTTTAAGATTTTCAATATCGTTATACATGGTAGACGCAAGCGCTTTGGCTTTTTCGGCTTTGGGAGCCCAAATTTCAGCTTTCGCTTTTGTCTGTCCATCTGCCAGTTTCGTAGCCAGTGACTTGTAAGTCTCATTGTTTTTTTCACCAATGATCTGGTTGGAAGTGGAGATACTGTTATTTACGGTTTCGAAGGCATTGATGATTTCTGATGATACATTGAGTGCCAGCAAGGCTGTCAACACCAGGTACATCATATTGATCATCTTCTGCCGGGGCTCTTTAGGTAAAGCCATGGATCTGGGTTTTTCAGATTAAACAATTCATTGACTAATGCGTACGATCGGGTACAGGATTATTGGATCACCGATGATTAGCGGCCTTGCATAGCGGTGAGCATGTTACCGTATACGGTATTCAGGCTGCTGAGGTTACCCGCCAGTTTAGCGATCTGCTCATGAGCTTTCTTGGCGTCATCAACGCTGTTCTGCATGGTTTGAGATGCAGCGGCGAGGTTACCATAGAAACCTTTCATGGCTTTCAGGTGATTGTTGGTGTCCTGTAATTCCAGTTCGTAGATAGCATTGAGAGATCCCAGGTTCTTGGTCAGTACCTGTACCTGCTCATGGAATTGCTTAGTACCATCTGCTGCAGAGTTGAAGGTAGTGATAGTGGCAGTGGCACCCTGGTAAGCGGATGTCATCTGACCCAGTGCTGCTGCTGCTTCTTTAGTTTTGGCAGAGTAGTCATTGGTAGATTTTACCACATCTGAAACTTCAGCAATATTGCTTACAGAAGTACCCAGTTTTTTGAATCCATCGCTCAGGCTTTTCAGACTGGCAGGTGTGATGTCGGCATCCTGCATCATTTTGTTCATGTTGTCGAGAGCAGGGTTACCGGAATGAGCTGCGCCACCGGCCAGCTTTGGCAATGCCTCAGCTATAGCGTGCATTTCAGATCCGGGAGGAGGTAAGAATGCGTATACAACAAAAATTACTGCTTCTGTGATCAGACCTGCTGTAAGGAAGAAGTCTGCCAGAGGTTGGTGGGTAATCTTCTGCCAGGCGCCAAAGATTACGATAGCAGCGCCCATACATACGATTATGTTTACAATTCTTTCTGTTGATTTAGAAACTCCAGCCATAGATTAATTTTTAAATGGTTAGAAAACGGGTTTTCAGGGTTTGGAAATTAAATGTTTAAAGCCATCACAATAAGATACTGGTTTGCTTCTCCTCGTAAATCAAAGCAATTAACGTTTCAATACAGTCACAAATTTTCTACTTTACAGAATTTTAACGTTTCTTCTGAGAAGCAGGCAAATCAATCACGCAACGGAAGCCAATATAAGCTTTAGCAGTATCCATGTACTCATAGTTCCGGGCGCTGGTCTGCAGGAAATATCCCACATCTTTCCAGCTACCGCCACGGATCACCTTACGCTTCATTCTGGGAGGGTCTGAATCCTGCGCATTGAAGCGGATATCAGGATTCATATCATGTTGGAAGTTATATGCACCCTCGTAATACAGGGATGAAGTCCATTCGGCTACGTTACCTGCCATGCAGTACAGACCGAAGTCGTTAGGCCAGTAAGCATCGGCACGGGCAGTGTAGAAGGCTCCATCTTCAGGATAGTTACCACGGCCAGGTTTGAAGTTGGCCAGCAGACAACCCTGCTTATTACGGAGGTAGTAGTTACCCCAGGGGAACATTGACTGAGAGCGTCCACCGCGTGCTGCGTATTCCCACTCAGCCTCTGTAGGCAGACGGAAGTCAGACTCGGTTGCTTTCTTCCTGGATTCCAGGTAAGAGTTCAGATAATGTGTTCTCCATTCGCAGAACGCAGTGGCCTGGTGCCAGTTCACACCAACCACAGGATAGTTTCCGAAGGCTGGGTGGGAAAAGTAACGCTTGGTCATTGGCTCATTGTAGGAGTAGCTGAAGTCGCGGATCCAGATCAATGTATCAGGATAAACCTTGATATCTTTCTTTACGATGAATTTGCTACGGGGAACGCCTACGTTCTCACGTTTGGCAGCTTCTTTCAGATCGAAGGTCTCAGAATGATAAATGATCTTTGCAGGATCGATATCTTTCTTACCGAAGATCCTGTTCTCGGGAGAAAGGATCATCTGGTCGATCTTCTCGATAGTGGCTTTGTCACCATACTTGATGGTACCGGCTTTCTTCCAGTCAACAACAAACACACCGTCCACTTCTTTACCGTATTGCAGTCTTACGGCAGCAGTAGAGTCGCGTACCCAGTTCACGAACTGGCGGTACTCATTGTTGGTGATTTCGGTGGCATCCATCCAGAAACCACTGATCGAAACCTGCTTATTTCTTGAAGTGTAGTTGTAATTGATGTCCTCGTCTGAGGGCCCCATATGGAATGTACCAGGTGGGATATATACCATTCCGATGGGTTTGGTCAGGTTATAGCCGGCCGCCGGAGCAACACCGTGGAGCTGACCGTCTGCGGGCAGCCCTTTCGACTTACCGCCCAACTTGCCGCAACCAGTGGCCATGATCACCATGCCAAGGGCAGTCAAAACGGATAGGTTTTTCATTTTCATCATATTAAAGGGTATTGGGCAAAAATAATGTTTTACCGACTTCATCGCAAGTTTAGAATTTTATTTTTAAAACTGCAAACACCATCAGAGCTTAGGTTTAAACGGCCCCGGACAAGTTATTATTGTATCAACAACAGATTTAAGTTTTACACATGTTCAAGCTGCTTTTTCAATGCATTAACCTCATTAACAGGTGCATTGCAAGCATAATTCTTACATAGGAATATCAAGGTTTCTGGGTAATCAGGTTTGCCGGACAATAGGGGGAATTGTTCATCAGCCTGCAGCGAGGACTGAAAGATACGGAAGGGGATAAAGGTTTTCAAAAATTCCTCACGAAGCGTAGCAAAATTCCCGCCAACAATAACAATTTCAGGAATTCCATACGAGAATGCCTGAATCAGTGACGCCCAAACTCCAAACGAGGTCGGGTAGCGGGTTACAGCCTGCAGCAATCCTGCGCACATGCCGGCAGCACGCTCCTTCCATGTCCCTTCATCGAAAACCATTCCGAGGTAAAAAAGATTTGATGCCATTACTGCATTGCCCGAAGGGACCGCACCATCATAGACCTCTTTCTTACGTACGATAATATCTGCCTGAGCGCTGGGTGTATAAAAGAAAAATCCTGTTTCCTCTTCACTGAACTTATCAAGCACATGGCTGGTCAGCGCTTTTGCTTCCACCAGGTGCTGCTTATCGCCACTCACTTCCTGCAACTGGATCAGGGCCTCCGCCAGGCAGGCATAATCATCCAGGAATGCAGGATATTTTGCCGTTCCCGCCTTGTAGGTATGATGGAAACTTCCATCTTGCGCACGGAACCTGCTCAGCATGAATTCCATATTTGCCTTTGCAAGTTCCAGGTATTCTTTTTTACCCAGGGTAGCATATGCTTTACTGAAAGCCGTATTCATCATGGCATTCCAGCCTAACAGTTGTTTGTCATCCAGACCTGGCCTGATCCGGGTTTCGCGGTGCTTCAGCAATATTGCAGCTGCAGCATCCATCCTTCTCCACAACTCTTCTTCCGTGATCTCCCAGGCATCTGCGATATCGGCCGGCATCTCCCTGATGCGGAGAATATTGGTATGTTCCCAGTTGCCATGGGGCGTTACATCATAAAACTCATTGAAGAGCGCGGCCTCTTCTCCCAACAGCCGGTCCGTTTCCTCCCGGCTCCATACATAGTACCTGCCCTCTACCCCTTCACTGTCTGCATCCAGGGCTGCATAAAATCCATTTTCAGGCGACAGCCATTCACGCTTTACAAAGTCCAGCGTTTGTTCTATGGCGCGCTTATATCGCCAGTTCCCGGTTATCTGGTATGCGTCACAGAGCACCTGCACCAGCAGGGCATTATCGTAGAGCATTTTTTCAAAATGCGGGGCCAGCCACTCGGTATCGGTAGAGTACCGTGCAAATCCGCCGCCAAGCTGGTCGTAGATGCCCCCATCGATCATTTTGTCAAGGCTGAGGCAGGCCTGTTGAAGAGCTTCCGCATTTTTAGTGCGATGATGATAATGAAGTAAGAAACGGATGGTAAAGGTCTGCGGGAATTTCGGAGCTTTTCCGAAGCCGCCTTCCACCTGGTCCGCCTGCTTCATGATGGCGGTGAACATCTCATCCACCTTGTCTTTGGTAAACAAGGTATCAGGAGCAATGTCCACGGCATGGTTGGTCAGGCCAAAGCCATTGGCGTTCACCAGATGTTGTGTGAGCTGATCAGCCTGTGCATCGATGTCTGCCCGTTTATCACGGAAGGCATTGGCCACCCCCTCCAGTACATCCTTCCAGGAAGGCCTGTTGTGTACAGGCTTCGGGGGGTAGTAGGTACCGCCGTAAAAAGGTTTGGCTTCAGGATTGAGGAATACATTGAGCGGCCAGCCTCCGCTGCCGGTCATGGCCTGTACCGCATCCATGTAGATATGGTCCAGGTCAGGGCGTTCCTCCCTGTCTATCTTGATGTTTACGAAGTGCTGATTCATGAGGGCGGCTGTGGCTTCGTCCTCAAAACTTTCTTTCTCCATCACATGGCACCAGTGGCAGGCCGCATAACCGATGCTTACCAGGATGGGTTTATTCTCTGCCTTTGCTTTCTCCAGCGCCTCTGGTCCCCAGGGGTACCAGTCTACCGGATTATGTGCATGCTGCAATAAATACGGGCTGCTCTCTTTTGCCAGTCTGTTGGTGAATTTGGCCATACTCTTTAGCTGATTCGTTTAAAGCTACTACAAAAAAATGAGCATTGTACATTCCGGTGAATGCGCAATGCTCATGCAATATTATTGCCAGTAAATGGGATCTATTTTTTCTTCAATGCAGCACTGAGATAGGCTTCGAGCGCAGCCACCATGGAAGGGGTTTGCGGTTGCGGGGCCTTGATCTCAACACCGAGACCGGCATCTTCTGCAGCGCGGGAAGTATTGCTTCCGAATGCGCCGATGCGGGTACCGTTCTGCTCAAATCTGGGGAAGTTATCGAACAAACTCTTCACGCCACTGGGAGTGAAAAAGCAGATGATATCATAGTCGTTCTTGCTGAAGAGTTCCTTTACATCATTACTGATGGTGCGGTACATAAAGGGATTCGCAAACTCGCAGCGGTTATTCTTCATCCAGTTCACGATCTCATTGTCCTGCTGGTTCTCTGAACAGGGATAGAGGAACTTCTCGTTCTCCTTGTGCTTGTTCACTACATCCAGCATAGCTTTAGTGGAACCATCCGCGCCGTAGAATACTTTGCGTTTCCTGTAGAGAATGAACTTTTGCAGGTATAATGCCACGGCTTCAGTAATGCAGAAGTATTTCGTATCCTGGGATACGTTTACTTTCATTTCTTCGCAGATTCTGAAAAAGTGGTCGATTGCGTTCCGGCTGGTGAAGATGACAGCAGAGAAATTAGGGATCTCTATTTTTTGTTTCCGAAACTCTTTTGCAGGAATACCCTCCAACCTGATAAAAGGATGAAAGTCCAATGAAATGCTGTATTTCCTCGCTAATTCGAAATACGGCGATTTATCGGTTTCAGGTCTGGGTTGTGTGATTAGTATCTTTCTAATCAAGTTGTCACTAACGTTTTTAGCCCCGTTCTTAACCATATCTGTTACGTATGGATTTGCAAAATTAATAACTTCTTTCCACAAAAACCAATAACACCTTGTAAATCAGCAAAAGGGGTGCTATTTCGAAGGCGCAAAGGTATAAAAAAAATTGAAAACGAGTTACTTTAATTTCGTTCCGTATTGGCTTGTAGCTGATAATGAAGCGATAACCGAAAAAAAGACCCAGCATTATGAAGCTGAGCGTGAGCACCACAGGGAACAGTGGCGGGTAAGGGAAGGCCATCATCACCAGTACCGGCAGCAATAATATCCCGATTATTTTATTTACAAGGAAGACGATAAAGATGTACGTATCGGTTGCAGCGGTGATATTGAAGATCCAGCCTGCCAGTTTGAGCAGGATGAATTTGGCGAAGTACACCGCCAGCAACAATCCTGCTCCATAGGCCAGCATGAGCCAGTTATTGTCAGTTACCTTCACACCATAGTGTCTGGTCAGAAAGAGAATATACATACCACCACTGAGCAGGTAGAGGATATTCAGGAAGAGAGATGCCAGTGGCGTCTGCAACATCTGGTCCCTGATCTGTTGCTGCCGCATGGTAACACGGAAGAAGAGGGTCATGATATTATCCACGTATTTCCGGAAGAATACCTTCACCAACGCATAGTAGAGGAGCAGGCCGGCCAGGAAATAGAAAATCGCGTCCTTATCTTCCCGCTTCATTTCCAGTTCCGGCATCACCAGGGCCTTTCCGTAAAAATTGAACCAGGGATGAGCGCGCAATGCCTCCTGAAAACGCCTGATCCGGTCAAGTTGCTGAGGACTGGCTATCACCACAATGGCCGAGTCCTGGCTTATGCTGAGGGAATCTTTCCTGGAAGTATCTGCAACAAGGGGGGGCACCATATTCCTGATGCTGTCAGCTGCACGGACGCGCTTCAGTGAGTCCTGCGCCCTCCTGGCGGCAGTCACCACCCTGCGGGCCGTATCCTGCTTCACTGCTTTCACAGTATTGGTAAGATGCGTATCTGCGGGAGTATGTACTGAATCACCCTGTGACTGGGCAAAACACAGTACGGCGATCAATAAGAATCCGGATAGAAGTGCTAAACTTTTTTTCACTAATGGTTGTTGCGTGTGCAAAAATATAAGAAACCCGCCACTAAAAATAATTCACATACCCCAAATGTATCTTGGCCTGTCTCATGTTGAACTTCGTATCATCGCGCTTCCCTACTGCATAGGAAATATTGAATATGCCTGCCCTGGTTTCAAAGGCCATACCGATGCCTGTACCCAGGAAAGTATTGTTCACTCTGATGTTCCTGGCATCGGATCTGGCCCACCCGAAATCTATGAACGCAAAAAGAAAAGAATTCTGTCCTAACAGGTACCGGTATTCTGAAGTTCCCACTGCATATTTTGATGCATAGATGCTTTCTTCATCAAATCCTCTCAAAAGTTTGTACCCTCCTATCTGGAATAATTCGTTCCGGAATATATCGGGGCTCTCGAACCAACCTCCATTAAAGCCCAGCTTGAAAGTGCTTACCCGCGTGAGTTTGATGTAATGCGCTACCTGGGCCTTCAGCCTGAACTGGTAACTGTTGAGCTTAAGCGTATCGTACAGGGTATTGAAATCGAATTCAGGTTGTGAGGGATCTTTGAGTTTTACGATCACGTTGTTCTTGCGGATCTTTTTTGTGCCCGCAGCTGCGCTGATAAAAAGGTCGGTACCCTTCCGGGGATTGAAGCGGTAGTCTGTATTGAACCACTCGTAGTTCACACCCAGGTTGACTGCTGAAACATCGGCTTCGATGGGCAGGCGCTTATCCCTGATCACGCCGAGGGTATCCACGGTGAGCAGGTTACTGCGTGTATTCTGGAGGAACACACTTCCTGTATTGCCTGTTGCCAGTGCATATTGCGCACCAACAAGGAAACTGATATTGATGAAGCTGGAATCTTTTTTGAAAAGATCGAATGCCAGATTCATTCCGAAAGGCGAATTGAAAAGATAGGGTTGCTGAAAGGCGAGGTTGAGCCTGGGTGATTTCGGCTGGATCTGCTGCCAGTTGAGCCCTATAAGCTCGCCGCCGCCCAATGCATTCTTGAGATTGACCGTGGCCTCACCGGTGATCAACAGCTTGCTGCTCTGCGCGGCGCCGCTGGTGGGATTATTATCCGGCAGCAAACCGATAAGCACATTCACCTGGCTGCTCTTTTTCGGCCGCAGGTATACATTGAGGATGGAGCCTTCACCCATCAGGGTGAGGTCCCATGGCCGTTCTTCTTCCACAAACGGCAATTCCCGGAGGCGCTGACTGATCAGTTGCAATCTCTTTTTCTGGTACATGCTGCCATTCAGTATCCCCAGGTAATGCTGCAGGTAGTTGGAAGAGAGATTAGCCTTTCCATTGTTACGGATGCTGTCTATACGGTAAGAAGGGCCTTTCACTACGCGTAGCACCGCAGAGAATTCCTCTCCCTGTACCCCGATGCTGTCAAGCAGCACTTTGGCAAAGGGGTAACCGCTGTTTTCCAGGTGATCCAGGATCTTCTCCTGCAATTGCTGCATCTGCAGCATATCAATGCGTTTGCTCTCGTAGTCTTTGCTGTTCCAGTTCACGGCATCGAGGATGCGTTTGTCGATAGAATCCGTTTTCAGGTAAGCCCAGCGCAGGGAAGCACCTACATACAATTCAATGGCAGCCTCTGTGGAATCATAACGTTCACTATCAACCGAAACCACAGGGTAGCCCTTAGCCTGTAACAGCTGTGGGATCTTTCTTACATATTCTTCGCAGCCCTGTTGGTTTTTGAAGCTGGTCTGGAGCCGCAGGCTGTCCTGCACAAAGCTGCTGTCGCGGTCCACGGGAATGATGCGCAGCAGGTATTGTGCGCTGGCAGCCATAGGCCCTGCGAAGAAGAGGATGAGTATTGTAAGTAAACGTATGTTTTTCACTTAATGCTTTGTCTGCTACCTTTGAACTGTAATATTCGATAAAATATCCGTAACAACATGGCAGGCATTTACATACATATTCCTTTTTGCAGGCAGGCCTGTCATTACTGTAACTTCCATTTTTCCACCAGCCGGGGACTTGAAAACGAATTCATTGCAAGTTTATTGGCTGAGATCCCGCTACAGCAGGGATTTCTGGCGGATCAGCGGGTTGAGACCGTTTATTTCGGGGGCGGCACTCCTTCCCTGCTGGATGGCGTTCACCTGAACAATATCATCGGCGCCCTGCGGGAAAATTTTTCCATCAGCCCGGATGCGGAGTTCACGCTGGAGGCCAACCCGGACGATATCAATGAAACAAGTCTGCGCACCTGGAAGGCGGCAGGCATCAACCGGCTGAGCATCGGCATACAAAGCTTTTATGAAGAAGATCTGCAATGGATGAACCGCGCCCACACTGCTTCACAGGCCATTACCAACCTGCAGTTGGCGCTGGAGTACTTCCCCAATATCACCATCGATCTGATCTATGGAAGCCCCGGTCTCACAGATGAAAAATGGGCTTCCAATGTACAGCGCGTGATCGGCATGGGCATACCGCATATTTCCTGTTATGCCCTGACAGTAGAACCCAAGACCGCGCTCGAAAGCCTGATCCGTACTCATAAAAGGGAACCGGTGAGCGCGGAAGATCAGGCCCGGCAGTTCCTTTTGCTGATGGACTGGCTGAAAGCGGCCGGATACGAACATTACGAGATCTCCAACTTTGCCTTACCAGGCAAACGCAGC
The DNA here is from genome assembly GCF_051955275.1 of Pseudobacter sp. NCBI lineage: Bacteria > Pseudomonadati > Bacteroidota > Chitinophagia > Chitinophagales > Chitinophagaceae > Pseudobacter > Pseudobacter sp. The sequence goes on from NZ_JBQCGW010000041.1 coordinate 19,987, forward strand.
AAGCATAACAGCGCCTACTGGGAAGGCAAGAAATACCTGGGCCTCGGTCCTTCGGCTCACTCGTACGACGGTGCCAACCGCCAGTGGAATATTGCCAATAATTCCCTCTACATACAGGCTTTGAAGAAAGGCTCCGTGCCTTTTGAACAGGAAATTCTCACGCCAATACAAAGGCTGAATGAATATATCATGACCTCCCTCCGCACCATGGAAGGCATGAGCCTGAATATTGTGAGCCGCCTCAGTGATGCAGACACGGCCGCTCAGTTACGCAGATTAAGTGAAAGGCTGATCAGGGAGGGACTGATGCGGGAGGAAAACGACCATCTCATCCTCTCCAATGAAGGCAAATTGTTTGCCGACGGGATCGCTTCCGATCTTTTCAGGGAGGAGCCTGAGTAGCACGCTGTGTCCGGCCGTTCGCGTCCCCGCGAGTGGCTTTTATTTGCTCGCCTCTGGCGAGCTCAGTATTCGCCGGAGGCGAATCAATAGAAGTAACTCTCCAGAGGCAGGCTACCGGGCACATCGAATGAAAAAGGGCCAACCTGTTGAGGTCAGCCCTGAATATGATATAACACAACAATCTTAGTGATGCTGATGTCTTCTTCCTTTCACGTGTTTTACCAGCTCCGCAATGGAGAGGATCCCGATCATGATCAGGATTCCGGCAACACCAAAGGATTGAAATGACAGTGGCATATATTGCTTTTACAAATCAGACAAGTTCTTGTTCAATTTGTTTGTATCCTTCTCCAGGTTTAACATTTTCCCAGAGGATACGGTAGATGGATTCCGCGATCGGCATTTCTGCACCCACCGTTTTATTGATCAGGTAAATGCTCTTGGCGGCATTGTATCCTTCCGCTACCATGTTCATTTCCAGCTGGGCGGAGCGTACTGAATAGCCCTTCCCGATCATATTACCAAAGGTACGATTCCGGCTGAACAAAGAGTAGCAGGTTACAAGGAGGTCTCCCAGGTATACAGAAGCGGCGTAGTTTGGTGTTTTACGGTGAGTGACCGGGTCCTGACCCTCATGTACGCCTACTTCAATCCGCTGGATGCCCACTTTTTTCAGGAAAACGGCCATCTCATCCGCACAGTTGGCAATCAGTACACTTAAGAAGTTATCGCCATATTCAAGTCCATGTGCAATACCGGCGCCCAGCGCATAGATATTCTTCAGGATGGCAGCATATTGCACACCAACCACATCGGTATTCACAATTGTATTCAGGTATTCTGTATTGAACCTGGCCGCGATCTTTTCAGCCAGCTGCGCGTCCACTCCGGAGAAAGTGAGGTAGCTGAGTTTCTCGGCGGCCACTTCCTCTGCATGGCAGGGTCCCATGATGGTGAAATAATCGCTGAGCGGCACATTGAACTCCTGCGCCAGGTAGTCGTTGAGCAGGAGGTTGTGTTGCGGGATGATGCCTTTTACGGCCGAGATCACTTTTTTTCCCTCGAACGCATTCCTCGGCAAAACCTCAAGTGTATCGATTATATAAGCCGAAGGAACGGCAATTACAATGTATTCGTTTTCGGCCACTACCTTGTTCACATCCGTGCTGAGGTCTACCAGGTCTGCATCAAAATAGGCGCTGCTCAGGTATGACGGATTGTGACGGCGGTGTTTGATATGTTTCACAATGTGCTCAGAACGCACCCACCAGCCAATCGGATTTTTATTGTCTGTAAGAATTTTTGCAAGGGCTGTTGCCCAGCTTCCGCTACCAATGATTCCCAATCGCATGAATCAGTTATTTGCGGCAAATGTAAGTAAATGAAAGTTTACTTCTTAGCTTCAAACAACTTATCGGCAGGCACCACTTTCACTTTGGTACCATTCTTCAGGATCTTGCTCACTACATTGTATGGCGCTGTGATCACGGAATCACCGGCTTTAAGGCCTGAAAGCACTTCAATATGGCCCATGTCCTGGATGCCTGTACGCACTTTCACTCTCTTTACGGTATTGTCTTTCTGCAATACAAATACCACTTCATCCATATCGCTGGTAAGACCTGCTTTTACATTTTCCTGCAATCCTTCTTCTTCTTTCTTGTCCTCTTTCTTATCACCAGCCACTTCATCAGAACCTTTCTTACGGGTGGTTACGGCATTGATAGCTGCTGCAATCACGTTGGTTTTAGTGGTGGTCTGAATATCAGCGCTGGCATTCATGCCTGGCCGGAAAGGGAAACGCCTTCCTGCGGCAATGAGGTCATTGTAAGAATCCGCAAGCAGCCTGATATGAACCTTATAGTTGGTAACATCATTGCTGGTGGTGGTGGCAGCTGCGGCAGTAGTATTGCTGCTTGCGATCTTTGTTACCACTCCCTTGAATTTGCGGTTGCTGTATGCATCAACCTCCACCAGGGCAGAGTCGTTGAGTTTTACTTTGGGGATATCATTCTCGCTCACATCCACCTGTACTTCGATAACGCTCATATCAGCAATACGCATCATTTCAGTACCGGCCATCATACCCGCTCCCACTACGCGTTCGCCTCTTTTTACGCTCATGAGGGAGATCACTCCGTCACGAGGCGCATATACGGCAGTTCTGCCAAGGTCTTTATCTGCTTTTGCGAGGTTGGCCTGAGCGCTAGAAATACCTGCCTCTCCTCTTTTTACATTCTGTAATGCTGCATTATAATTGGCTTGCGCTGAGCGCAGGTTGTTTTCTGCCTGTTCAAATTCCGACGCGGAGATCACCTTTTCAGCAAGCAGTTGTTTCTGACGGTCAAAACTGCGCTGGGCCAGGTCCACTGCGGATTTCAGGCCAGGCAGTTGTGCACGGGTATTCTCCACACTGGCGCGTTCGATATCAACAGAGGCGGCTGCCTGGTTACGTTGTGTGGAATAGATATCTGCGTATATACGTGCCAGTACGGCTCCCTTGCGAACACTGTCTCCTTCTTCAAAGTTCAACTCCACGATCTCCCCTGAGATGTCCGGGCTCACTTTCACTTCTGTTTCAGGATACACTTTTCCACTGGCATTCACAGACTCGATGATAGTTCTTGCTTCCACTCTTTCTACTGCCACTTTCAATCCGTCATCTTTCTTGAACACGGAACTGAGTGCCAGCAGTGCAACGATCACGAGAATACCAATGATAATGATCCACAAGGTTTTCTTCTTCATATTGTAACTATTTGGTTGGGGGCCGGCGCACCGAAAGCAATACCGGCTGTTGCGAATTATAATTTGATGCCCTGTCCTTTATAGAATTCAAGCACTTTCAGTTTGAACACATAGTCGTACTGAGCAAGCAGCTTGTCTATCCTGGCTTTAAACAGGTTATTCTGATTTGTCAGCAGGTCAATGGTATTGAGCAGGCCGATATTGTAACGTTTGGTGGCAAAGTCGAATGCCTTCTGTGATGTTTCAACAGATTTAGTGCCGGCAACAAATTTCTGCAATGAAGCAGTGGCTTCTGTATAGGCTTTATAGATATCCTGTTTGAGTGTTTGATTGTCCAGGCTCTGCTGCAGTTTCAGGTTCTCCAGGTCAAGCTGGGAACGCTTATACTGTGTGCGCAGCTGGCCCTGCCTGAAGATAGGCACATTGAGTGAGATCCCTAATGACTGACCGAACGTCTGGTCCATCTGCCTGAAAAATCCCACATTTTTGCTTGGGAAAGAAGCTACATCACGTGTTACGTTATAGCTGTTGCCATTCACATCCACTTTACCAATGATCACGGATTCGATCACCGGCAGGCTGTTGAGGTTTGCTTCTGCAGATTTATTATTGTATGTGGTGCCGAGTGAGCCGAAGGCAGAAATGGTGGGGTACATGGCACTTTTGTTGGCATCCACATTCTTGCCGGCAGCCTGCACACGCAGCTGGTTCACTTTCTGCAATGGCATATTGTTTACTGCCATATTGAAAACGAATTCCGGCTGTAGTTCAGCAAGGCTTTCAACCGGGATCAGCTCTACCGGTGGTGTATCCACGTCAAAGGGGAGTGCCGCATCCAGGTTGAGTAATGCTTTCAGTTGCAGCAGCGAAGTGGCTGCTGTTGCCTGTGCCGTTACCAGTGTGGAGCTGTCGCGCGCCATCTGGGCTTCCAGTTCAGCGGCATTCAGTTCCGGAACGGAACCGGCTGCAACCAGTTTACGGGTATTTTCCAGTTGAGCGGAAGTAAGCTTCACCTGCAGTTCGCTGGTTCCCACCTGTTCTTTATTAAGGAGGGCCTGCAGGTACGCTGCTGCCACATTGAGAGAAATATCATTTTTTATTTTTTCGATATTGGTGCGTGCAGCTTCATTCTCAAACCGGTTGGCAGCAATGGAGTTTTGAATGCGGAACCAGTTGAAAAGCGTTACACCGCTGCTCACAGAAAAGTTACTGGAGAAGTAGGTAGTGGTACTAACACTGTAGTCGGCCGGGTTTTGCGTGCGCCCCGAGTTGATGCCCGCTCTTGAATCGAATTCAAGTGATGGGATCTGGGATAATCTTGCCTGATTGAGATTAAGGGCTGCAATGCGCGCCTGCACATCGGCCTGCTTCACGGAGATATTATTCGCCAGTGCATATTCAACACATCTCCGGAGGTCCCACTTATCCTGGCTGAATGAAAATGATACGAAGCCAATCTGCAAACTAACAGTCAGAAATAGTTTCCATTTCTTCATAGAACAAATGTAATTGTAATGAGAGGCCTAAGGCCTGTTTTTTGATAAGCGGTCGGGGAGTTGGAATTCCACCAAATTACACGCTGTTGATCAAAGCACGAAAAAAAATACTGTTAAACAATTGCTGCAAAAGCCTGTTCCAGATCGGCCTTCAGGTACTCCGCATCTTCCAGCCCGAAATAAAAACGGAGCATCCGGTGCTCCGGGTTGGAAGCATCGAATGCATCGGGAGCTATTGACGCGCAACGGGGTATGACCAGGCTTTCATGGCCTCCCCAGCTGACAGCCATGAGAATATGTCGCAGGGATTCCGAGAAGGTTACAATCTCCTCCATATTTTTTGCTCTGATAACAATGGTGACCAGTCCGCAGGCGCCGGACATCTGCTTTTGGGCCAGTTCATATTGCGGGAAATCCTTATCCAGCGGGAAGATCAGCCGCTCCACCCGGGGGTGTTGCTTCAGCCATTCCACCATTATCCCAGTAGTGGTTGAACTTCTGTTGAGGCGCGCTGGCAGCGTCCTCAGCCCCCGCAGCAGCAGCCAGGCATTGAAGGGGGAAATGCCATTTCCGGCATTCTGCATGGCATTATTGAATACATGGTTCATCATCTGGCGGGAACCGGTGAGCACGCCGGCCACCACATCGCTGTGGCCGCCAATGTATTTGGTAGCGGACTGCAACGCCATATCGATCCCGAAATCCAGCGGCCGCTGGAATAACGGTGTGCAGTAACTGTTATCTATGATGGTGATGATCCCTTCGGATCTGGCCAGTTCGGCCACTGCCCGGAGATCCTGCAGAGCAAAGTCCCAGCTATTGGGCGATTCCAGGTATATGATCTTTGTGGAAGGCAGGATGGCGCGCTCAAAGGCTTCTATCTCCCTGCCATCCACATACGTTGTTGCCACACCAAAACGGGGCAGCACCTGGTCAAAGAGTTTCTGAGCCCAGCCATAAGGCCGGTTCACGGAAACGATATGATCCCCGCTCTGCACATTCGCAAAAACCGAAGCAAAGATTGCGGATGACCCGCTATTCAATACCAGGCAGTCTTCTGCATTGTCGAGCGCTGCCAGTTTTTTACGCAGGATATTCACCGTTGGGTTCATCCCCTTGCTGTAGATAAGGGCATTAAACTCGTCTTCGAATGCCTGTCTCAGGTCAGCCACTTTTTTATAAGCGAAATTGCTGGTCTGCACAATCGGCGGGGCCACGGCATGGAAATAATCTTCCCTGTCTTCCCCCAGTTCATTGAGGATATATGAAATATCAGGTGGTAACATGATGTCAGGTTTGCTGGGCGCTTTCTGTAGTGTCTGGCTTTCCAGGTTTGCGCGTTACAAAATAAAGGACAATAAAAGTAAGCAATACCCCTATTCCGATCAGTGCAGTTTTCGGTTTGTCTATTGCAATGCTGATCCCCACAAAACTATAGGCCAGGATGAAGATAATGGGCTGCAACGGGTATAGCTTCATGGTATAGATACCGGTACCGTCCAGATGTTTGGTGCGCTTCCTCAATTTAAAGATGGCGCCGGCAGACATGGCCATGCCGAAGCAATCCAGGAAAATGGTGAAACTGAGTATCTCGTTGAAGGTTTTTGCAAAGAAGAGTACCACGATACAGGTTGCGGCGAAAACAGTGAGCGAAGTGATGAGCACTTCTTTTTTCTCCGTTTGCTTTTTGAAGATGGCCGGCAGTACCCCGTCGTCGCTCATGGCATACATCACACGCGGATTGCTGAGCAGCAGCACATTCACATAGGCCAGTACGGAAAGAAAAAGCAGTCCGGAGAATACCAGCGATCCGGTTGGACCAAACATTTTTTCAGCCACTACAGATGCAATCTCATTAGTGGTTTTCAGCTGCTCAAATCCTATCAGTTTATAATAACTGAAGTTCACTGCCAGGTACAGCACAATGATGGTAGTGATGCCGATGAAAATTCCTTTCGGCACATTTCGCGAAGCATTTTTCACTTCATGCCCAAAGTTTATGCTCTGCTGGTAACCACCATAGGTAAACGAGATGGCTACCAGGCAAAGCCCGAAGGACCGGATACTGTCGCCCCATGAGTGTTCCGTTGCAGCTACCGCTACAGGAGCGGACTCCACGTAGAGACTGGGAAAGCAGAGTGCGGCAATCAGCAGCAGCACCATGCTGATCTTGATCAGCATGAGCACGTTCTGTGTGCGCGAACTCATTTTCAATCCCATGAGGTTGACCCCATAAAATATAACGATGGCGATAATGGCGATGATCACTTTGGTGGTATCCGTTGCAGGTGCATTGAAGAGTACGCGGCTGATATAACCGGAACCGATCAATGCCACGGCAGACACGGATGCCGCATTGCTCACCAGTATGATACAATTGATAGAGAAGGCCAGTGACGGATGATACGCATAAGAGAATATCTTATAGTATCCACCGGTAACCGGATGACGGGATCCGATCTCAGCATAGGTAAGGGCTCCGCACAATGCAACCAATCCTCCCACAATCCACCCTGCAAAGAAAATTCCCGGCGTGAGCGCATCCTTGGCGGAATCGGTGGCAGCACGGAAGATGCCCATACCGATCACCAGGCCGATAACAATCATGGTAAGATCGAATAAACCAAGTTTGGAAGACTTCATGTTTGGAAGATAAAAAATATTTGCCGTTCATTTCACGTAAATTCGGGTATCCTCTCCAATATGAAATACTTACTTACAGCTCTGATACTTGTTTGCGTTTTTTTGCGTGTTGCAGCACAGACGGGCGCTTCCAATGATTCGGCCCGGACGTTACAGGAAGTGGAGGTCCGCGCATACGGACAAAACCGCCAGTTGAAGGAAACCGGAATGGCCATCAGCGTAATTACTCCCGCACAACTTGACCGCTACAATAATATGAGTATCCTTCCTGCCATCAATGCCACGCCCGGCGTGCGTATGGAGGAAAGAAGCCCTGGCAGCTACCGCCTGAATATCCGTGGCAGCAGCCTTCGTTCGCCCTTTGGTGTACGCAATGTAAAAGTGTACTGGAATGGCATTCCATTCACCGATCCTGGCGGCAGTACCTATCTCAACCAGTTCAGTTTTTACAATATCAGGAATATCGAGATCGTGCGAGGACCTGCCAGCAGTTTGTATGGTGCAGGTACCGGTGGGGCTTTACTGCTTAGCAGCAAACCGGCGGATTTCAAGGCTGGCGCCTATATCGGTTATGCAGGTGGCAGTTACGGTATGCTCAACCTGAATGCGCAGTTGAGGCTGGGCAATGCAGCCCGCAACAATACAATCAGCTATTCCCGGCAATCGGGTGATGGTTACCGTGATCATACCTCATTCAGGAGGGATATGGCCAGCTGGGAATCGCAGCTCAGTTTCAATGAACGCCAGAGCCTTCAAACCTCCGTGCTGTACGGCGATCTTTATTACCAGACACCAGGGGCGCTCACCAAAAATGAATTTCTTGCCAACCCGCGCGGGGCAAGGCCCGCAGCCGGTGCTTTCCCGGGAGCAGACCAGGCGCAGGCAGGCATCCGCCAGCAGACCTTCCTGGCAGGCATCACACATAATTACCGGTTCAGTGATGTTTTTCAGAATACCAGCACCGTATATGGCGCATTCAGTCAGCTGAAGAATCCCACTTTCCGCAATTATGAAAAAAGATCAGAACCGCACTTTGGCGGGAGGACTGTTTTCACCTGGAACAAACAACTGAACAGTACTGCACAGCTGACCGCATTGGCAGGCGCAGAAGCACAACGTGGCTTCTTCAACACAAAAACATTTGCCAACAATAATGGTAACCCTGCCGCCCTGCAAACTGACGACGAGATCAGCAACTGGCTCTACTCCGTGTTTGCACAGGCCGAATTGCAGCTGCAATCAGGCACAAGCATTCAGGCAGGACTGAGCAGCAACAAATCATCTATCAGTATCCAACGTTTATCCTCACCTGAACTTGCCACTCAGAAGAGAACATACAATAACGAGTGGGCGCCGCGCGTGGCCATCTCTCAAAAAATAATTCCACAACTGCTGGTATATGCCAGTGTCAGCAAAGGATTCTCCTCTCCCACTTCACAGGAAGTACTGCCAAGCACCACGGTGATCAATACAAACCTGAATGCCGAGCATGGTGTGAGTTATGAAGCAGGCGTTAAAAGCAACTGGCTGAACAATGCATTGTATATCGAAGTGAATGCATTCCGTTACGAGCTCCAGGATGCCATCGTACAGAGACGTGACCAGAGTGGTGCCGACTTTTTCGAGAATGCCGGCACTACCAGGCAGGAAGGGATCGAATCACAGCTGCGGTACAATTTCGTCCCCAAATCAAAAGGTTTCGTTTCCGGCTTACAACTCTGGGGCAGCCATACCTGGTACTTCTTCAAATACCGCAACTTCAAACAACTGACCACCGACCTAAGCGGAAAGGCCCTCCCCGGGGTGGCACCGCATACCGTTGCTGCGGGGCTGGACCTGAATACCAAACCCGGCATTTACACCAATATCACCTGGTTCTACAGCGATCCTGTTCCGCTGAATGATGCCAATGCGGATTTTGCCAGCGCTTATCAGCTGACCGGTATCAGGGCCGGATGGCGCAAAAACTTCGGTTCTAAGATCAACGCCGATCTCTTCGCAGGCGTTGATAACCTGTTTGATACGGAGTACAGCCTGGGCAACGATATCAATGCGTCCGGCGGACGTTACTACAATACAGCTCCGGGTGTTAACTACTTCGGAGGCCTCACATTACGATATAGTTGGTAAAATCATTTTGGCTGTAACTGCCACAAGCCTACATTTGCGCCAGTAATTGGTTTCCGGGGCCATCATTGGTCCCAGGATTAAAAGGGAAACCGGTGTAATTCCGGTGCTATCCCCGTAGCTGTAAGTTGCAGATGCAGTGTTAACCCTGTATCAATGTTCAATCTTCATACCACTGTCTTAGTTTGATGGGAAGGTGTTGAACAGGCAACAAGCCAGAAGACCTGCCAGTTGCCTGTAATAACATCAGCGAGCTTTCGGGTGAAAAGCCGGGATGAAATGAGTGCATTCAACTGCACTACCTCACATTTCATTTCAGTAATGAATTAATTTCCGAAGGTTCATAGTTCTCAAAACAAACTACGAACATGAACAAGAAACTTCTCTCCCTTGCGGCCCTGCTTGCTGCTATGCATGCCAGTGCGCAAGACTCCACCGCCAAAAAGCAACTTGACGAAGTGGTGGTGACTGCCTCTAAGTACGAACGCAAAGCCTCAGAAACCGGTAAGGTGATCACTGTGATCGACAGAACTGTTATCGACAGAAGCCTGGGTAAAGACCTCTCACAATTGCTGACAGAACAGGCCGGCCTGATCATCAATGGCGCTACCAGCAACCCTGGGAAAGACAAATCAGTATTTCTCCGCGGCGCATCTTCCGATTATACCGTGATCCTGGTTAACGGCATTCCTGTTTCCGATCCTACCGGTGTTGGCGGGGCCTTCGACCTCCGTCTCTTCCCGCTGGAACAGATCGAAAGGATCGAGATCCTCAAAGGTGCTCAATCCACGCTCTATGGATCCGATGCCATTGCAGGCGTTATCAATATCATTACCCGTAAAGGCGGCAGCAAACCTGCGGAGCTTTTCGGTAATATCGCTTTCGGCTCTTACAATACATTCAATGCAAGTGCAGGCCTGACGGGTTCAGCGGACAAACTGCGTTACAATATCGGGTATATGCACCATGAGTCCCGCGGCATCTCAGAAGCACTGGATACCAATGCAGTGAAAACCTTCGACAAAGACGGTTTTCTGCGTAACTCCTTCAATGTAGACATCGATGGAGAAGTGCTCAGCAACCTGCATGTAATGCCTTTCTTCCGTTACTCCTATTTCCGTGGCGGATATGATGGCGGTTCTTTCCTGGATGCCAACTATAATTTCCAGACCAGCGCACTGACTGCCGGTACAAGGGTCAACTACAAACTGAAAGACGTACAGCTGACCGGTCAGTACCAGTACAATAAAGTTGACCGCAGGTATGATGCCTATCCCTTTGATGGCAATACACAGCTGGCCGAAGTATTCGGTCAATACAACATCAACAAATATGTGCAGGTGCTTGCCGGTGTGGATTACAGATATCAGCAGGTCCTCAACAAGAGCATGACGCCCGCTGATCCTACCATCGATATCACCAGCCCTTATGCATCGGTATTCCTGAAAAACCTGGGCGGCTTCTACCTGGAAGCAGGCGGCCGCCACAATAAGCATAGCAAGTATGGTAAAAACTGGACCTATAGTTTCAATCCATCATACCTGATCAACCAGAATATCAAGGTGTTTGCCAACCTGGCGTCTGCCTTCAAAGCGCCTACCCTGGAATCACTGTATGGCACGTACGGCGCCAATCCTGATCTGAAGCCTGAAAAGTCAACAACCTATGAAGGTGGTGTACAGGCATCTTTCTTCAATAACCTCATCGATGCACGTGTAGTGTATTTCAACAGGGAAGTGAAGGATGTGATCGTATTCAGAACTTCTCCAAGCGCCATGCTGATGAACTTCAACAAACAGAAAGACCATGGTTTTGAAGTGGAGCCAACCATCAATATCAATAAAGACCTGCAGGTGAAACTGTATTACACCTTCCTGGAAGGAGACCTGCATACCACTACTGGCGGAGGCAAAGACACTTCATACAACAATCTTATCCGCAGACCAAAGCATAGCTTCGGTGGTACCATCGCTTACAGCGTTACCAAAAACCTGTTTGTAAGCACCACTGTTTACAACTATGGTAAGCGTTACGATCTGGCATTCGACAACAATCCTCCTTACGGATCCATCCAGGTTGACCTGGCTTCTTACACCCTCTGGAATGCATATGCGGAATACCGTTTGTTGAACAATCGTATCCGTATATTTGCTGACCTGAAGAATATCACGAATGCCAAATACCAGGAAGTGTATGGATATGGCACACAAGGCACCAATATCACCGCTGGTCTGGCAGTAAGGTTATAAACTCATAAAACAGAAACGAACATGTCATTGAAACAAATCAATCCGCGCAACACTGTACTGTTTGCATTTATGATGGTGGTTGCCCTGATGAGGATCATCCTGAGCTCGGAAGCTCCCATGAACCCGATCGCCACATTCACACCCCTGGGCGCTATGGCCCTGTTTGGAGGCGCTTATTTCAATAACAGGGTGAAATCGGTTCTATTCCCTGTGCTCACTCTCTGGATGAGCGATATCATCCTCAACCGTTTTGTTTACTATAATGAATGGCGCTTCTTTTATGAAGGTTTCTACTGGACCTATATCTCGTATGCACTGATGGCAGTGGCTTCCAGGTTCATCATCCGTAAAGTGACCGTGAGCAATGTGATCATTGCTTCCCTGGTGGCTACCCTGATCCACTGGATCGGTACCAGCCCCGGTTGCTTCCTGATCGAGAACAGCATGTATCCCAAAACACTGGCAGGATATTTTACCAGCCTGGTGGCAGCCATCCCTTATGAAAGGAATTTCCTGGCAGGCACACTGGTGTACAGTGTTGTTCTGTTCGGAGGTTTTGAGCTGCTGCAACGCAGGTACAGTGCATTGCGACTGGCACATTAATTTCAAATCTTTCAATACAGCATCATGACCGCCTCTTCTTTTCTACCCGCCGCCACGCAGATGATCTACGATATGCAATTGCAGCATATGCTGCAGGGCATTACGTTTGAGTGTCCCCCGCAGGCGCTGGCCGAGAAAACAAAAGTGGTGCGTTGTGTGCTGGAAGGCAAGCAATACAGCAGTATCGAAATCGACAGGATCTTCTCTGCCTCCAAGGCACAGGGCAAAAGCCTCTACTATGTGGATGAGCAGGCCCTTGGTGAGATCGCACCCGATGTGATCTTCACCCAGGATGTATGTGAGGTTTGTCAGATCGATACTGCCTGTACGGCTGCTGCCGTGGCTAACCTGGATAAGCAACCGAAGCTGGTGGCGCTGACGCCTAACAGCCTGCAGGATGTTTTCCAGACAGCTATCACCATTGCTTCGGCAATGGGCGCTGAAGAGGCCGCCTACCCTTACCTGGCGGCCCTGCAGCAAAGGATCGACACTATCATCGATACATTACGCGCGCATCGTGCCATGCCCAAAAGGGTAATGATCATGGAATGGATCGAACCGGTTTACAATTGCGGGCACTGGATCCCCTTCCAGGTAGCCTATGCAGGAGGCATCGATATGCTCTCCAACCCTGCGGGCGACAGCATTGTTACGCCCTGGGAAAAAATACTGAAGTACGATCCCGAAGTACTGGTGATCGCGCCCTGCGGCTTTGATGTAAAAAGAAGCCGGGAAGAACTTCATCTCCTCACACAGAAGCCCGGTTGGGAAAATCTCACTGCCGTGAAAGAGCGGGCCGTTCATATAGCAGACTACGATCTCTTCACACAGCCCAGTGCCGGCACCCTGGTGGACGGTATCGAGATCCTTGCAGCCTGCTTCCATCCACAGTTCTTCAAGGTTCCCCACCAACTCCGTCACAAAACAGTTTCCCTCTTTCAAAACACGGAGTATGTGCAAGCATGAAGCCAAGAAATGTCCCCGCTGTAATGCCGGCTTCGAATGCAAAGTGGGCGATGTGACCCATTGCCAGTGTTATGGCATCAGTCTCGATTCCGAGCAACGCGCTTTCCTGGAAGCCCGCTATGGTGAATGCCTTTGCCGCGCCTGCCTCCTGGACCTCTCACAAAAAGATACTTTTTTCAAAGAAAAACATGCCTGGCATGACCACCGGTAACCGCATAGTGTATGTAACCGGCGGCGTGAGAAGCGGCAAGAGCCGCTATGCGCAGGAGCTGGCACTCAGCCTCAGCAGCAATCCAGTGTATCTGGCTACGGCCCGTAAATGGGATACAGAGTTTGAAGACCGGATCCGTATTCATCAGAACGACCGTGATGAACCCTGGACGAACATCGAAGAAGAAAAACATTTTGCCGCACTGCCTATCGATGGCCGTGTGGTAGTGATAGATTGTGTTACGCTCTGGCTGACCAATTTTTTTGTGGATACGAAGAATGATGTGCAGCAATGCCTGCAGCTGGTGGAGCAGGAAATACTACAACTGAAACAGCGACCCGGCGTGTTCATCATCATTTCAAACGAAATAGGCATGGGCCTGCATGCAGATACGGAAGTGGGCCGGAGGTTCACCGATCTTCAGGGTTGGGCCAACCAACTGATTGCGCGCCATGCAGACGATGCGGTGTTCATGGTGTCCGGAAGAGCTGTAAAAATTTGATTGTTTGAGAATTTGTTCCATTATATTGCAAAACGATTAACAAGCCCATGAGCCTGAGCGTTAAAAGCCTGGTAAAGAATTCAATAAAGCAGTCATTCATGAACTGGAGTGGCGGCAAGGATTCTGCGCTTTGTCTTCACCGTATCAAACAGGATCCCGCTTATCATATCAATGCACTGCTCACCAGCGTGAATGCTGTTCATGACCGGGTGTCGATGCATGGTGTACGCCGCGGTTTGCTGGAGGCGCAGGCTGCATCAATGGGTATGCCATTGCATACACTGGAACTTCCGGAAATGCCGGGCATGGCGGAGTATGAATCCATCATGACTTCGCAGCTGAATGATTTCATGGCAAAGGGTTATACGCATTCCGTGTTCGGTGATATTTTTCTGCAGGATCTCCGCGCTTATCGCGAGATAAAACTGCAAGGCCTGGGGCTGGAAGCGGTGTTCCCTCTCTGGAACATTCCCACTGCCGAGCTCATGGAAGAGTTCCTGGACCTGGGGTTCAAGGCAATAATAGTTTGTGTAAACGATCGATTTCTCGATAAAAGTTTTTGCGGACGGATGATCGATGCATCATTTGTTCGTGATCTTCCACCTGGAGTGGACGTATGCGGAGAGAATGGCGAGTACCATTCCTTTGTATTCGATGGCCCCGTTTTTAATTATCCAGTTACCTTTACGAAAGGCGGCATTGTACGCCGGACTTATGAAGCACCCCGCACTGACACCCTAAACCCTGATTCTACGGACAAGCCATCCGAATATGGCTTTTATTTCTGTGACCTCCTGCAGGAATCCTGAACAATTCAATGAAAACTATGAGTAACCAGTCCAACCAGCTGCGCCAGCAATTGCAATCTGCGATCGACAACAAGACCAAGCCTCCAGGCTCGCTCGGGTTGCTCGAAGAGATTGCAATTCGCGCAGGCCTGGTACAGCAATCCCTCCGCCCTGAGATCCGCGATCCTCAGATCGTTGTATTTGCAGGGGACCATGGCATTGCAAAAACCGGACTGGTAAACCCTTTCCCACAGGAAGTGACGGCACAGATGGTGCTCAATTTCATCCGTGGCGGCGCCGCCATCAATGTATTCACCCGGATGCATAATATAGGTCTCACGGTAGTGGATGCAGGCGTCAACAATGAAGAGTGGGACAGTTCCATTTCCCTTGATCATTTCATCAATGCCAAGATCCGGCCCGGTACTGCCAATTACCTGGAAACAGATGCCATGACGGAAACCAATGCCGTTGCCGCTATTGAAACCGGCCGTTCCATCGTATCCCAGCTGGCATTGCAGGGTTGCAATACCATCGGCTTTGGGGAGATGGGCATCGGCAATACTTCTTCTGCCGCCCTGATCATGTCTGCCATTACAGGGCTCAGTATCGAGAACTGTGTGGGCCGCGGCACCGGCGTGAATGATCAGCAGATGGCCGTTAAAACGGCCACGCTTAAAAAAGCATATGAGCTTCACCGCCTGGCATCACTGGGCAATGATCCCATTAAACTGCTGAGCAAGATCGGGGGTTTTGAGATCGCTATGATGACGGGCGCGTACCTGGCCGCTGCAGAACACCACATGCTCATTGTAGTGGATGGTTTTATTTCTACAGCCGCTCTGCTGCTGGCTAACCTTATGGAGCCAGCCGTAAAAGATAATTGCATTTTTGCTCATACCAGCAATGAGCAAGCGCATGCCGCGATGCTTGTTCACCTGGAAGCCAAACCATTGCTGCACCTGGGCCTGCGCCTGGGTGAAGGCACAGGAGCAGCACTGGCCATTCCAATCATCCGTTCTGCTGTTGCCTTCCTCAACGAAATGGCCAGCTTTGATACGGCCGGAGTCAGCAATTCCACCGAATCAGATAAAACCCGGCCCATACCCTGATCCATGAAAAAGGAAATACGCATATTCTTTACCGCTATGATGTTCCTCACACGATTGCCTGTACCAAAGTATACAGACCATTCGCAGGAATACCTGGAGAAATCGGCCAGATACTTCCCACTCATCGGCTGGATGGTGGCAGGCATCAGTTGGCTGACCTACGTAGTGCTCAATAAATACATCGGGGAAGACATTGCGATAGTGGGATCCATCATTGCCGGGATCCTTACTACAGGTGCTTTTCATGAAGACGGCTTTGCCGATTGCTGTGATGCATTCGGCGGCGGCTGGACGAAAGAGAAGATCCTCACCATCATGAAAGACAGTCGCCTTGGCACTTTCGGGGTGGTCGGGCTGATCAGCATATTATCCGTGAAATTCCTGCTGCTGCGTGAGCTGCCAAAGTTCACCCCCAGCCTGGAAAATCCATCGATAAATGTTTTCGTCAATTATGGAAATTTCCTGTTGATGTTATTAGCGGCGCATGGCGCCAGCAGGCTGATGGGAGTATATACTATCCGGTTTTATGAGTATGTGACGGATATAGATGCGAGTAAAGCCAAGCCCATTACCAGTAAGAAGCCGGGCATCGGAACATTGGCAGTTGCTACTTTGTTTGCGCTGGCTCCTTTCGCTTTACTGGATATTCGGTTATTGATTTCCGTTATCCCGATGGCCATTGCCGCCTGGCAGGCCAATGTATACTTCAAGAAATGGATCGGTGGGTACACGGGTGATTGCCTGGGCGCTATCCAGCAGATTGCAGAGATTGTGTTCTATCTTAGCGCCATCATCATTCTGAGATACTGGATATGAGCATTTACCTGATCCGGCATACGGCCCCCCTGATTGAAAAAGGAACCTGCTACGGGCAGGCAGATATCGATGTGAAAGAGAGCTTTCATACGGAGGCTTCGATTATTAAAACCGTAATACCCGACCATATCTCCTCTGTTTACAGCAGTCCCTTGCAGCGTTGCAGCAAACTGGCAGAGCATTTGTTTCCTGGCACAGCCATCAACTGGGAGCACCAGCTGAAGGAGATCAATTGCGGGGATTGGGAACTGTTGAAATGGGATGATATCCCTGCTGATGTGATCGATCCCTGGATGAAGGATTACGTGAATGTGCGGATCCCGGGCGGAGAGAATTATATCGACCTCTACAACCGGGTGATCGATGCTTTTCTGAAAATTGCTGCTTCCCCTGGTCCTTCGGCAATTGTAACGCATGGAGGTGTGATCCGCAGTATCCTGGCCCATATCACCGGCACTTCCCTGCTGGATTCCTTTGGTGCTTTCTCCATCCATTATGGCTGTGTGATCCGTGTTACCCGCCAGGGCGACGGCTTTACACACGAGTCTTTGAGCAATATCCCCACGCCCAAAGAGCAGCATAAGCCCAGTCCTAAATGAGGACTCACTGAATCTCCGCTGAATCATGTAACTTGTATACAAACGAATACCTATGAACTGGTCGGCGGATTCTCTCCTAACTGTGACCTTCACGCTGTTTGCGGTGATAGATATTTTCGGTTCCATTCCTTTATTGATTTCCCTCAAACAAAAGATGGGCGGTATTCATGAGGCCCGCGCCACCCTGATTTCCGGCGGGCTGATGATCGTTTTCCTGTTTGCTGGAGAGAAGTTTTTAGGGATTTTAGGGCTGGATGTAGGGTCTTTTGCGGTGGGTGGCTCCATTGTGATCTTCATCCTGGGCCTGGAAATGGTGCTGGGGATAGAGTTTTTCAAAGCGGAAGGAGATAGTAAATCCGGCTCACTGGTTCCCATAGCATTCCCGCTGATAGCGGGTTCCGGCACCCTGACCACCATCATTTCCCTGAATGCCAACTATGATAAATGGACGATACTGGCGGGGATCCTGGTGAATCTTCTGATAGTTTACGTGGTTTTAAGATCATTGAACTATATTGCGAAACTTTTAGGACAGGGAGGATTGTTAGCTGTCAGAAAGTTTTTTGGCGTAATTTTGCTCGCCATTGCTGTAAAGATCTTCGCTACGAATGTGGGCGGTCTGATAAAGTAAAGATTGGTCTCGTAGTACAATGGATAGTATGAGAGTTTCCGAAGCTCCAGATCCAGGTTCGATTCCTGGCGAGACCACCGAAATCGGGAACATCACAGTAAATGTGTTGTTCCCGTTTAATTTTCCGCTAGCCCTACATTAGGCTTGAAATATAAAAGGCTTTCTCATTATTCTCCATGGCTTGGCTCTCACCAATTATTTGGAATAATACAGCATTCTGACTACGTCAAATACTTTCAGTTACTTTTCAAAAAAATACTTAATCTTGTCTTTACCCTATTCTTTATTACAAATTTTGAAAACCACTTCTTTTCATAATGAATCAATCTGTTCATAACAAACTTGTTTCTTTTATTTGGAGCGTGGCAGACGACTGTCTGCGGGATGTATACAATCGTGGTAAATATCGTGATGTAATTTTGCCGATGGTGGTATTACGTCGTTTGGATGCATTGTTAGAACCAACCAAGCAGGAAGTCTGGAATGAAATGTCTTTTCAGCGTGACGAAGTCGGTTTTACAGAGTGGGCAGAAGATGGGTTAAGAGACGCTTCTGGTTATGTGTTTTACAATACTAGTGAATGGACTTTACAGCGATTGAAAGATACGGCAACTAATAGCCAACAGTTATTGATTGGCAATTTCGAAGAGTACCTTAACGGTTTTAGCCAGAATGTAAAAGAGATCATTGACAACTTTAAGTTGCGTGCACAGATTCGCCATATGGCAATGAAAGATGTGTTGTTGGATGTTCTGGAAAAATTTACGTCTCCTAATATAAACCTTACCCCTTTCGAAAAACTCGACCCTGATGGCAGGAAATTACCAGCGCTTTCCAATCTTGGAATGGGTTATGTGTTTGAAGAATTGATACGCAAGTTCAATGAAGAGAATAATGAAGAGGCGGGAGAACACTTTACGCCCAGGGAAGTAATTGACCTGATGACACACCTCGTGTTTGAACCTGTCAAAGATGATTTACCTCCTGTAATGACAATTTATGATCCTGCCTGCGGAAGTGGCGGCATGCTTACTGAATCTCAAAACTTCATTAAAGACGAGGAAGGGATTATCAAGGCGACCGGCGATATACATTTGTATGGCAAGGAGATCAATGATGAAACTTACGCTATTTGCAAAAGTGACATGATGATTAAAGGCAACGACCCACAAAATATACGCCTGGGGAGTACTTTAAGCACCGATGAATTTGCCGGTACCCATTTTAACTTCATGCTTAGTAATCCACCTTATGGCAAAAGTTGGGCGAGTGAACAGAAATATATCAAAGATGGTAAAGATGTGATAGATGGTCGATTTAAGATACAGCTCGCAAATTACTGGGGAAAAATGGAAGAAGCAGATGCTACTCCCCGTTCATCTGATGGACAGTTGCTTTTTTTAATGGAGATGGTCAGCAAAATGAAGCCATTACACCAGAGCCCGATAGGAAGCCGTATAGCAAGCGTACACAATGGTAGCAGCTTGTTCACAGGAGATGCCGGCAGCGGGGAAAGTAATATTCGCAGACACATAATTGAAAACGATTGGCTCGAAGCTATAATTCAACTGCCTAATAACCTATTTTATAATACAGGGATCACAACTTATATCTGGTTATTAAGCAACAACAAATCTGCGAAACGAAAGGGCAAGGTGCAGTTAATTGATGCCAGTCAACGCTATCGAAAATTGCGTAAGAATCTGGGTAATAAAAACTGCGAATTTGCGCCAGAGCACATACGCGAAATAGTGGACGCATATGAACAAATGCTGAATGCAGAACGCAAGGCGGATGAAGATCTTGCCAGCCAGGTTTTTGACAATGCTGATTTAGGCTATTATAAAGTTACCATCGAAAGACCTAAAAGACTAAAGGCACAGTTCACCGCAGACAGAATTGCCAACTTGCGTTTTGATAAGGGGCTGCGTGAGCCAATGGAGTGGGCTTATGAGCAGTTTGGAGAAGGGGTATATACACAACTGTCCAAACACGAGAAAGCCATTATTGAATGGTGCGAAAAAGAGGAACTTAACCTGAACGCTAAATCGCAGAAAGCATTGGTTAGCCCGGCACTTTGGCAAAAAGGGGTTGACCTGATAGCTGTTGCTACCAGGTTAATGAGTAAAGTCGGCACTGATGAATTTAACGACTTTAATGTATTCACTACACGTGTAGAAGAGGTATCAAAAGCGGAGCAAATAAAATTATCGACTACTGAAAAGAATGCCATTTTTAATTCCGTAAGCTGGTATCATGCAGAGGCCGAAAAAGTCGTAAAAAGCAGGCAAAAGCTGAGTGCAGAAAACATGAAGCAATTACTTACCCGACTAGGCTGCTCTAAAGAAGAACTCCCTCACTATGGATGGTTTCCTGCCGGTAAGTCGGGGGAATATTTACAATACGAAACGGAAGGCGATTTAAGAGACACAGAGAATGTTGCGTTAAAAGAAAATATTTACAACTATTTTCAAAGGGAAGTTCTTCCACATGTCTCTGAAGCCTGGATAAACCTGGAAGTAACCAAGATAGGCTATGAAATCAGCTTTAATAAATACTTTTATCGGCACAAGCCCTTGCGTAGCCTGGAAGAGATAACAGCAGATATATTAGCGCTGGAAAAGGAAAGTGATGGGCTGATACAGGAAATTCTTAACCTTCCTCATTAGCCTGAATATGGAGACACAAAACCAGCTTTTTGAAACGATAGCCGTGGTTATTAGCAATGCCAGGCAAACAGCTTACCGGAATGTCAACAGCATAATGCTGCAAATGTACTGGGAAATTGGCAGGCTGATAGTGGAAGATGAACAGCAAGGTAATGAGCGAGCGGAATATGGGAAGGCATCCCTTAAAAATCTTGCCGGAAAGTTATGCCTGGAATTTGGGAAGGGATTCGATGAAAGAAACCTGAACAATATGCGGGCCTATTATCGCTCCTTTCCAATTTGGAACGCAGTGCGTACCGAATTGAGCTGGACGCATTACCGCCTCATAAGTAGGGTTACAGATGCACTGCACCGTCACCAATACATGCAATTGAGTATTGACAACCAGTGGGATACACGCACGCTTCAAAGGAACATTCAAACTCAGTATTTGAATCGCACGCTGGCACCCGCTACTCAGCAGGTGCTGCCACAACAGTTTATTAAAGATCCTTATATTTTCGAATTTCTGAACCTGCCATCTGATACCCGCCAGACAGAAAACACAATTGAAGCGGCACTTATCAATCATCTGCGTGAGTTTTTGATGGAAATGGGTAAAGGATTTGCTTTTGTTGCCCGACAGCAGCATATTGTAACCGACACGGCCGACTTCTATATTGACCTCGTTTTTTATAACTTTTTCTTGAAATGCTTTGTGCTGGTAGATTTAAAAACAGGGAAACTAGGTCATGGAGATATCGGCCAGATGGATATGTATGTACGTATGTACAACGATCTGAAAAGGCAGGAAGATGACAATCCTACAATCGGAATTATCTTATGTACCGAAAAAGATGAAACGATCGTAAAATATTCGGTGTTGGCCGAAAATGAATATCTCTTTGCTAGTAAGTACAGATTGTATTTGCCCAAAGAGGAAGAACTGAAACAACTAATTGAACAGGACCGTATAAAGTTGGAATTAGATCATGAAGAAGAATGAAATGAAAAGATATGATGCTTATAAGCCAAGTGGAGTGGAATGGTTGGGAGAGATTCCGGAACACTGGGAAGTGAAAAGAATTAAATTTCTTTTTGAAGAGATAAATGAGCGTAGCTTTAACGGAGAAGAAGATTTATTGTCTGTATCACAATATACAGGGGTAACTAAAAAGTCTGACGAAATTAGCGAAAGCGATTTGATCACAAATGCAATTACATTAGAAGGGTATAAGAAAGTTGCTGTTAATGATCTTGTAAGCAATATAATGCTTGCATGGAATGGAAGCTTGGGCTTTTCTTCCTACGATGGAATTACAAGCCCAGCATATTCTGTTTATAGATTAAATGGTTTTAATAAAGTTAGATATTTTCATTATTTATTAAGAACTGAATTATATAAAGCTGAGTATAAAAAAAGATCATCTGGTGTAATTGAAAGTAGACTTCGCCTATATACGGAAAATTTTTTTGATATTTCAGCAATTCTTCCTCCCCACCTTGAACAAGCCGCAATTTCCCAGTTCTTAGATACTAAAACAGCCTTAATAGATAAAGCCATTGCACTAAAAGAAAAGCAAATTGAGTTATTGAAGGAGCGTCGTCAGGCAATCATTCATCAGGCAATTACTAAAGGATTAGATCCCGATGTGCAGATGAAGGATAGCGGGACTGAGTGGATTGGAATGATTCCGATTCATTGGGAAATTCAAACAATAAAACATTCTCTTTATGGAATTGTAGATTGTGAACATAAAACAGCTCCATTTATAGACGAGCAATTATATTTTGTTGTAAGGACATCAAACGTAAAGGATGGAGCATTAATTTATGATGATGCAAAATATACAAATGAAAAAGGTTATCGACAATGGACAAGAAGAGGGGTGCCGCAAGCTGACGACATTCTGCTTACAAGAGAAGCTCCAGCTGGAGAAGCATGCTTGATCCCAGAAAACATCAATATTTGTTTGGGTCAAAGAATGGTTTGGTTAAAAATAAATAAAACTAAAATTATCCCAAAATTCTTAATATATCTGATTTATTCTTCTTTAGTAAGAAGTTACATAGATTATCTTTCGGCAGGTACAACAGTACTTCATTTAAATATATCTGATATAAAAAACATTCCTATACTGTCAATGCCTCTTGAAGAACAACAAAAGATAATTGACTTTTTAAACAAATCAACATTTATTATCGATTCGACTATAGTAAAAGAAAAATCACAAATCGAAAAACTCAAAGAATACAAAGCAAGCCTTATCAACAGCGCCGTAACCGGCAAAATCAAAGTCTTCTGATCCCATTGAACCAAATACATTACCTATCCTAATCAGTATCATATGCCCAGTCAAACCAATGAACTCGCCCTTGAGGAAGCCATTGAAAAACGCTTAACCGGAAGCATTTCCCGAAAAAGCAATGCTCCTGAAGTGTCTGGAGACTTCGCTCCTTACCGAAGCGGGCATGGTTTTCACATTGGATATCCTCACGATTTCGATGTTCGTTACGCAGTAGACAAAACGAGACTGTGGCATTTTCTGGAAACCACACAACAGGAGGAACTGGCAAAACTGCAGAAACAGAGCGACTGGCAATTAAAGATATTAGAACGAATAGATCGCATGGTCAAAAAGTATGGAGTCCTGCGATTGCTGCGTAAAGGATTAGAAGTAGATGATGCGCATTTTACCCTT